>JASHYD010000818.1 GCA_030043175.1 Xanthobacteraceae bacterium
TCGATCCTCAAGCGTGCCAAGTGTGCTGCACGTGCCCAAGAGCTAAGGGGCTACAGGGTCCAAAGAATTGGTGAGGATTACCGCCTAATTCCAGAGGCTCTCAAGGACAAGACAAGAAAGAAGCAGTCCGACAGCCAGGAAGACGACGCCACTACGGACGGTCAAGACAGCGAAGGCGACCAAGGGGGTGGTAAGCAAGACCCTGGTGGACCGACCGGACAAGAGCCTGAAGGCGACACCCAACCGGGACATCCTCCTGAAGACGATAGCATCGGTGACTCCGACGACCCGGCGACTGGTTCGAATGGTTATGATCCGGAGGAAGACCTCGACAATGCCGAAGACCCGGTTGACGGTCACAACAAAACTCCGATTGACCTTCAGCCAATGCTGGCCAGGTCAGTCGATGACGGAATTATAGGGGAAGATATCGGCAAAGGGCGGCGCATTCTCGCATTCTATTAGGCCACCAACACATTTCTTGTAGAATTCCGGGACGGCCATCTAGAAGTCCTCACCGAGGACAGCGTCGCAGCGTCGGGACGCGCCAGGCGGCTGCTTACCGCAGGATGTCTGCGAGGCGAGCAGCGAGCGCAATCGTTTTCGAAGGCAGACCTGCTGTCGGCATCAGCGTGCTGTAACGGCCGAAGATGACCCAAACCGGAAGTCGATTTCAGGCGCTCTTCTTAAACCGCACAGCTTCTTGCGAACCTCTGGTCGCGTCACCGGCGCTGTAGGAATGCGCACCAATTCCGACCAGCTTGCCGCCATCAACAATTAGATATTCTTGCCTGATGGCGCGGTTATCGAACCAGCACTCCAGAATTTCTCGCACGCCTGCCGCATAGGCGCGCCTGCGCAGGCAGTGTGGTGTCTGCTGTATGCGGCGTCATGCCATGATGCGGCATAGTTCGCCAGGGATGGTCCTGCGGGGCCGGCTGCGGGAACACATCTCCGGCATAGCCCGCGAGTTTTCCACTCTCCAACGCGCGAACAATGGCGTCCCGGTCGCAAATCTTGCCGCGGGCCGTGTTTACAATATACGCGCCGCGCTTCATGTTGCTAATCAACGTGTCATTGAACAGGTGCTCGGTTTCGCGGTGCAGTGGCGTGTGAATGGAAACGACGTCACAAGTCATAGGAGCGCGCGACGCAATCAGCGATATTCCAACCGCCCTTCACCACCCATTGATGAGAGGGAATATAATTACGCACGAGCGCGAGGATCATCGTCACCGCATGCTCTGCCGTGCTGATGCTGTTGCAATAGATGGCCGGCAGCAACGATTGCATCATGTCGTTGAGTAGATGGCAGACACTAATCGCCAGGATGACGCTGAAGACCGTGCGGGTCGGGGCTGGCGCCTTATCGACCGAATGCATTCAGCGCCTCTGCGCCGAGGTTGAGCGCGTGCGCCACCGCTTCCGGATCAGACAGGGGGTTGGCGCAGGCGCACCGAAGCCAGGTCTCGCCATCGAGCCGCGTCAGCGAGACCGCAGTACTGGCATGGGCTACGCTGTCCTCGGCGCGCTCGGTGCGTGGCCCGAACACCACCTCTAGGGACACGACCGAAGCTCGCGATCAGAGGTCAAGGGTCACCCCCTCCCGGTCGAGCGAGCCATCCAGGTGAGGCCCAGGATGCGGTCGGGCCATGCAGATGAGGCTTTCGCCTGGGTCGATCTCGTGCGCGGGCGGCTGAGGGTAGTCGACCGCGCCGGCTAAAATGGTGCTCGAGCAGGTGCCGCAGACGCCCGAACGGCAGCTCGACATCACCGGCACGCCGTTGCGTTCGGCGAGCTCCATCAGCGAGCCCATATTCGGCCGCCAGCGCGCGGTCTTGCCGGACTTGGCGAAGGTGACCACGACCGACTCCTCGGCGCTGTCGTCAGCAGCGGGCTCCGCGCCCCGGCGCGCAACGGACGCCGGACCAAAGCTCTCGAAATGAATGCGGGCGTCGCGAACCCCGAGATCGGCCAGCCCGTCGTAAAGCGACTGCATGAACGGCGCCGGGCCGCAGAGGTAGAATTCGTAGTCGTCGAACGGCAGGATCTGTTTCAGCAGCGCGACATCGATGCGGCCCTCGCTGTCATGGGTCTGGCCAAGGGCATCTTTGGCGAGCGGGCGGCTGTAGCGGATGTGGGCTTTGAGGTTCAAATGCATCTCCGCCTTGGCCTTCACATAGGCGGCGAAGGCATGTTCGGCCGAGTTGGCCGCCCCATGCACGAACCAGATCGGCGCGTGGTGGCGCGTCCGCATGTTGTTGACGAGCAGGCTGTCCAGCATGGCGATCATCGGGGTGATCCCGACGCCGGCGGAGATCAGCACGACGGGCCGCCGAGGGTCGGCAGCGAAGACGAAGGTTCCGCGCGGGCTCATGGTCTCGATCACATCGCCGACCTCGAGGCCGTCGTGCATCCAGTCCGAAACACCACCCAGCCCCTCGCGCTTGACGCTGATGCGATAGCTTGCCCCGTCCATGGCCGCTGAAAGGGTGTAGGTGCGCGTGGCGGGCTGATCCCAACCCGGAATCTGCACGCGGATCGGCAGGAACTGGCCGGGCTCGTGCGGCGCGACGCCCCGCTCATCGTCCGGCTTCAGATAGTAGGAGCGGACCTGTGCGCTTTCCTCGTCGATGCGCGCGATCTTGAAGGGGCGCCAGGTGTTGCGATCGCGCTCGAGTTCCAGCGCTTGGGCGGCTTCCGTCCAGGCGCCGGTGCGCGCCAGCAGGGGCGAATTGTCCGGGGGCGTGAAATGCGCCGGCAGACAGGCCTCGACCCGGATGACCTCCGAGATATGGTAGCGCACCAGCCGCTGGGCGCCGGTGAACGCGCGCACTTCCGGACCGTCCCAGATGATCTCGGCGCGGGCGGCGACATAGACGAGGTCGCCCTTCTCGAAATCGACGAACAAAAGCCCTGCGCGGTCGTCGATCAGCCAGTTGCCAAGGGTGTTGAAGATGAAATTGCCCACGAAGTCGGGGGCGGTGAGCGTCGTCTCGTCATCGACGCGGACAAAGCCCGGCCGGCCGCCCCGGTGGGAGACGTCCGCACCGCGCGTGACGCCATCCTCTTCGCGCGGATCGACCGAAGCCACGAAATAGGTGTCGGCCGCGGCGATGATGTCTTGGCAGACCGCGTCGAGGCGTTCGGAGCGATGGATCGGGCGTGGCTGCGGCTTCAGCGGATCGCAGGTGAATTCCGGCTCGCGGCCCTGGATGTACTGCGGACAGACGCCGAGCGTCTGGCGCACGTCGATGGTGAAGCCGTCGGCGCTCGTCTCGCCTACCACCCCGATCATCCGGTTGCGGCGGCGGGTATGCAACTGGACACCCAGCAGAGCGACTTCGGCGCCGGGCCGAAGGTTCTCCGCCAAGGGATCGCCGTAGAGCGGCCTCGCCTTCACCGAGACCGTCGTCGCGCTGGTGGGGTTCACGAACCCCGGCTCCCCAAACAGCATCGACGCCCAGGGACGCCCCTCGGCGTCGACGGAGCCCATGAACACATAGGGCAGCATCGGGAAAAATTCGCGGTGCTGGTCGGTCAGATAACGGCGCACGGCGCGCCGCCCCTGCGCGTCGATCTTCTCGCACACGCCCACACGTTCCTGGATCGCCAGTTCGCCCTCATGAAAGGGCGACCGCTCCAGATCCCAGCCGGGTGAGAAGGGGACGTTGGACATGACGCGATTCCGGGTTGGCCTGGGGAGCGGGGGGCGGCGTTTTCGCCTCCCAGGCCGCCCGGCTCAGGCCGCTGCGCGCAGGCCGACCGGGTTTTGCTCGAATGGGAAGAAGCCCGGCAGCGCCTCGATGCGGCGCAGCCACGCGTTCAAGTGCTCATAGCCGGAGATATCGACGTTCCCCTCGGGGGCGGCGGCGATGTAGCTGTAGAGCGCCACGTCGGCGATCGTCGGGCGGTCGGCGGCGATCCACTGGCGATCGCTGAGTTCGGCGTCGATCTGGGTCAGGATCGCGTGCGACCGCTTGATGACTTCCTCGGGGTTGAAGCCGGCGCCGAACAGGGTGACCAGGCGGGCCGCGCCCGGGCCGAAGGCGATTTGGCCCGCGGCGACCGACAGCCAGCGCTGCACGGCGGCGGCGCCCGCGGGGTCCTCCGGCAGCCAGTCGGCCTTGCCGAGCTTTTTGGCCACATAGACGAGGATCGCATTGGAGTCCGGGATGGCGATATCGCCGTCCTGGAGCACCGGCAGTTGGCCGAAGCTGTTCAGCTTCAGGAACTCCGGCGACTTGTGTTCGCCCTTCTTCAGGGTGACCGGCACGATCTCCACCTGCGCGCCGATCAGCGACAGGAACAGGCGGGCGCGATGGGCGTGGCCCGAGGGCGTGTCGTAGTAGAGCTTCATGGCATGACTCCAGAGAGGTCCGGACACTGCCGTCCGGTGGGGGCGAACCTGAGCCCTTCGGCGTGCGTGCAGAACGCCAAATCGCTGAAATTGACCATTCAA
>JASHYD010000819.1 GCA_030043175.1 Xanthobacteraceae bacterium
GGAGCGACATCCTCAAACATCAGGACGATTTGCGAGCGAAGTGGACTACACTTTCCAACGGTCTAGCTGCAGGTGATTGAATGCTTTCGAGCTGCCGGCTAGTGCGGCCAAGCCTGCCAACTCTACTGAGTTCATGTCGCCACGATGGGTGCAACCGAAGCGCCACGCGACGAACTGACCGCATGCGCCGGCGGCGACGAGAAGGCGATTCGTCCCAACCAAATCATAACGGTTGCCGTGGGGTGCCGCGGGCAAGCGTCGGCAGCGTGTAAGCGGACAGAAAAGCCATGGCCACCGAACTATCGGACGTGCTGAAGCACATCGATGCCGCGCGCGTGCTCGAAGTGGAGCAGGCGCTGCTCCGCATTCCCAGTTCCACCTTCCAAGAACAAGCGATCGCCGATCACCTCGCGGAACGGATGGAGGATATAGGCCTCGACGTCACCATGATGGATGTCGAGCATCCCTTCGATCCCACAGTTACCAGTAGGCAGCCGATGGGCGTTTTGCGTGGCACCGGTAACGGCCCAAGCCTGATGCTCAACGGGCATATGGATCCCGGTGTCGAGATGCCGGGATGGTCGGTCGATCCCTATGGCGCCAAATTCGAGGACGGGTGGGTTTGGGGCATGGGCGCCCACGACGACAAAGGCGGCATCGCCGCTGCCTTCTGCGCCGTGGAGGCCATAATCCGTACCGGCACGCGCTTCAAAGGCGACGTGTTGTTGTGTCCGGTGATCGCTCACAAGCTTGGCGGTGCCGGCACGAGGGCACTGCTGCGCAGCGGCGTGCGGGCGGATTTGTGCATCAACATGGAGCACTCCAACAACACCATTGCCAATGTCTGCGTGGGCATCGTGATGGTGCGCATCCGCGTGGAAGCGCCGCAGCTCTTCTTCCGCTACAGCGCCGAAGCGAAAGCCGCCTATTGGAATCCAATCGAACAGCTTTGCGAGGTCGTTCGCCGCGTCGGACCAAGCCTGGATCCTATCCCGCAAGCAAGCTGGATGAATTTTGTCCCGCACCCGGAGCTGCCGGGTTTTCCGACCCACACCTTCGATACTTTCCATAAGGAGCATTACTATCAAGAGAACTATACCGGCCTGCATAGCAAGCAAGCCGAACTGCTGCTGCAGTTCCGCACCGTGCCGGGGCAGACGCTGCAAAGCGTGACAGCCGATGTTGCCACGCTACTGCAAGGAATCAGGCGCGACCATCCGGCATTCAATTACACTTTTGAAGTGCCGGCAAAGGGTACCGAGCAGGGATGGTGTCAGGCGCCGATGGCTTGCGCCGCGGATCATGCACTGGTGGTCGCGCTGGCCGCGGGTCAAGAATTAGCATCGGGCGAGCGAGCTATCGTTGGCGGTTGGGGACGGCTCGGCAATGTTGGCGACGGGAACATTATCGCCGCACATGGCATCCCCACCGTGCAGTATGGTCCGGGCGACATTCGCATCTACAAGGAATGGCCGACCGCCGATGAGCGCGTGCGGCTCTCCGACCTCGTTATCGCCGCGCGGGCGATGGCGTACGCAGCCGCCAGACTGTGTGGCTGACCACAAGCGAAACGCGCACGGGAATCGCGGCCGCCCTGCGCACTGGCGCCCTGGACAGAATACTTTTATGGCCCAAGTCGGCGACACCAGACACCGCGACGATCGCGGGCTAATGCCTATGCGGCCGTCGGTGCCGCCGGCTCAGACAGCAAGGGTGGGCGGGCGGCCACGCTGAATGCGCTATTCGATGAGTGGAGCGACCAGCCCAACGGCGAGCCGATCGATCAGGCAAAGATCGCGCGCTACGGCACCGTTGATTTGCTGTTCAGGCACTGCAAGAGCGAGAAGGCTTATACAGAGAAAGTCTCGCCCCCGCTCACGCGCCGACTATGAGCATATCATGCAGATGATATGGAGAAACCGGCGAGGTTCTATCCGGATGTGCACACACCGGCGATCAGCAGCGTCCATGCGGTTCTCGATCGTCTCCGCCTGGTCAAGCGCAGAATGGGACGAAGGAATAGAGCGAAGGAAACACTTATTTCCCTTCCCGGCCAACCCAACGGCCCGTGGTGCGCCGATTACAAGGGCGAGTTCATGCGTGCCGATCGGTGCTACTGCTATCCGCTCACTATCACCGATTTTGCTAGCCGTTACTCGGGGTTCCTGGTGCCGTTTTACTTCGTTATGCTGGCCGAGTTATTGGCCGGCAGTTCGGCCCCGCTGACGAGGGGAGGAAGCGCATGCTCAGGGTCAAGTCGCTTTACACTGACTATGCGGCCCCGGGTGGTGTCCTCGTCAACGCCGTGCAGGACGTGTCCTTCGATGTGCCCGACGGCGAACTATTCACGCTGCTGGGCCCGAGCGGCTGCGGCAAGACCACAACCTTGCGCTCCATCGCTGGCTTGGAGCGGCCGCGGTCGGGCTCAATCGACCTCAACGGCCGACTGGTGTTTTCCTCCGAGAAAGGCATCTTCGTCGCGCCGAACTGGCGCAATTTCGGCATGGTGTTCCAGTCCTACGCTATCTGGCCACACATGAACGTTTTCAAGAACGTCGCATTTCCGCTCGAAGTACGCAAGTCGCGGCCGAGCCGCAAGGAGATCAAACAGAAGGTCATGCGGGTCCTTGCGACTGTCCAGCTCGCCGATTTGGTCGATCGCAACGCCACAAAGCTCTCCGGCGGCCAGCAGCAGCGCTTAGCGCTCGCCCGTGCGCTGGTCATGGAGCCCCAGCTTTTGTTGCTCGACGAGCCGCTGTCGAACCTCGACGCCAAATTGCGCGAAGCCATGCGCTTCGAATTAAAGCGCATGCAGCGGGATCTCGGCCTGACCACAATCTACGTCACCCACGACCAGAGCGAGGCCTTGGCACTGTCCCACGAGATAGCGGTCATGAATGAGGGCCGCATTGTCCAGATCGGCTCGCCGCGCGACATCTACCAACGGCCGCGCAACAAGTTCGTAGCCGATTTCGTCGGCAATTCTAATTTCATGGAAGGCAAGGTGGCGTCAGCGCCCACTGGCAACGGCCGCGCCAGGGTCGCCACCGCGCTCGGCGAGATCAACGTCCAATGTGTGGAGGCGCTACCCAAAGATGCCGCGGTGGTGGTCTCGATCCGCCCCGAGGACGTCGAGCTCCACGACGCGGTGCCGGCGCGCGAGGACGATGACAATCTCTGCGTCGGCTTAGTCGAGGCCAAGGTCTTCCTCGGCAACTGTGTGGAGTTCCAGGTCAAAGTGGGCGAATCTGTCCTGGTCGCCCACGTCCATCCTTCGCTGCGCCCGCGGACCGGCGACTGCATCCACGTGCGCATGAGGGCCGAAAAATGCGTGGCGCTGGCTTAAAACTATGCGTGTGGCGAGTTGGTATTTGCTCGTCTGGAGGTTTCTGATGCAGGTTGGTCGCTTCCGCGGTCGATCTCGGCCTATGATGACCGAGGGTCGGTTTGGCCTGAGAAAAATGCGCCTCGAACGCACGGGGGACCGAGGCGACGCCGCTGTCCCGCGCGAGGTTCCGTTGGCCGCCGCCGTCGAGGTGCCGGTGCCCGGCATGCTGCCGCGCACCGAGCTCAAGGCGGCGCGCACGTCAAGGACGGCGCCAGCAATCGCTGACCCGCTGCTCCAACCGCTTCACGCTTAGAGCTGCACGCCAAAGCGCGCGCTGACGCGCCACAGCAGTAAACCGAGGCCGACAAAGCAGCATGTGACCATGACGCTGAACGCCGCCATGTCGAGGATCTGACCGCCGGTCCACAGGTCGAACATGACGGATGCCAGCATCTGCGAGTTCGGTCCGACAAGCATCACCGTCATTGGCAGTTCCCGGATCGTCGTCAGGAAAACCACGATCCAACCGCCAAACAGCGCTGGCAGCAGCAGCGGAAACAGGATTCTCCGAAACACAGCAAGCCCCGGTGCCCCAGATGTCGCCGCGCTTTCCTCCAGTTCTCTATGGATCTGCGTTAGGCCAACGTGGCTGTATCGCATGGCAAACGGCAGCGCACGCGTGATATGAGCAATGATGAGGACCCAGACAGTCCCGTAAATGGGAATCGGCACGACGAGATACATTTTGAGTATGGCGAGGCCGAGCACCACGCCAGGCAGGGCGAGTGGCAGCGAAACGAGGTGATCGAGTGCGGTGCGACCGAGAAGCTTCGTCCGCACCAACAACCAGGCCACGGCTGTTGTCACGAGCATCGCCAGAGTGGCGGCGACCGCAGCTGTTAGCAGGCTGTTAGTCAGCGCGGTCTGCACGTCGTGACGATTGAGCACGCTAAGGTAATGACTGAGCGTCATCGTCTTCACGCTTGCGGCCGAAGGCAGCTGGTAGAACCGCTGAAATGAAGCCCAAGCGGTGATGGCCAGCGGCAGCGCGACGATCAGCGGAAGGATCAGCACGACAGTGGTCGCAAGATAACGCAGCCGGCCCAAGTCGAATAGGCGCGGCTTATATCCTTTGCCGGTGATGATCGCAAAGCGCTCCGCGTGCCGCGTTGCCAGACCGTATCCATAGATGCCAAGCCCCGCCACAACGATCATGATGACGCCGTAGGCGCTGGCCATACCGTAGTCCGGAAATGCACCGACGCGGATCTTCTGATAGATCTCCGTAGTTAGAACATGCACGCCGCCCGGTAGGCCGAGCAATGCCGGCGTCTCGAATGCCTCGATGCAGCGCACGAAAACTAGCAGGAACGCGGCGAGCAAGGCGGGAAGGCTAAGCCGAAGAGTGACCCGCCACAGAGTTTGCCAATGCTGCGCGCCGCTCATTACCGCGGCTTCTTCCAGGCCTGCATCCATGGATCGAAGCTGAACCGCGACTAGCAGGAACGCCATCGGGGTGGCCTGCAGCCCGTCGATCAGAATCATGCCCTGCATCGTGAAGATGTCGAACGGGGCAGACGACAGATTGAGAATGCGTATAAGCCACACGTTGATGATGCCGTTGCGAGTGTTCAGCAGAAAAATCCAGCCGATCGTCCAGATCAGGTAGGGCACAGCGAGCGTGATGAAGGACGAAAGGTACGCAAGGGTTTTCAGCGGCGCGTTGGTACGTTCGACAAGAAAGGCCAGCAAGCTGCCCAGGCCCGTGCCGAGCAGTGAGGCGCCGAATGCGAACAAACATGAATTCCATGCCAGCACGGGGAAATTGGAGGAGGTCAGGATCGCACGATAGTTGTCGATGATGTGCGTCCCGGTCCCCGCGCCAGCGACGGTTAGGCTGGTCTGAAACAAAATCAAAATCGGCGGCACGATCAGATAGATCAGCACCGCGCCAGTCCCGATATAAAGCAGCGGGGCAAAATTCAGCCAACGCGAAGCTTGCGCAAACCATCCTGAGGGTGGGAGGTGCGCCAATCCGGCGTGGCCGATCAGCGTTTGACCATGATCGAATTAAACATGTCGGTCCACTTCTTGATGGTGCTGAGGTACTCGCTCTGGGGGATCGACGTGTCGAGATAATGCTTGTCGAAAACGTAGCCGCCATAGCGATTGGCAAGACCGATGCGTGTGCCGCCTTCGCCGGTGCCGACCATGGCGCGCTGGCCGTCATCGCTGAGGAGGAAATCGAGGAACAGCGTTGCGGCGTTTGGGTGCGGCGCATTGGCCAAGACAGCGAGCACGCCGAGGACGGTAGTGGCCTTGCCGAGCGGCGTCCATGCCAGCTGCGCGCCTTGATCCCGTCGGGAGACTACTTGCCCGACCGAGGTCGGAAACGTGGCGACGGCGACGCCGGAGGCGACAAGGTCAGTTACGGCATTCGAGCTCATGTTGCTGTAGACGGTGATCTGCTGTGCAGCCAGCTTGCGCGCGAACTCGTCGCCCTTCTCCATGGCAACCGCACCGAAATAGGTCGCCCCCTGAACGCTGTCGTTGGTCGCCAGCTTGCCTTTCAGAGCGGGATTGAGAAGATCATCGAGGGATTTCGGCGCCTGTGCCTCGTTCATTAAGGTCGTATTGTAGCCGAGGCCGAGCGGCACCTCGCGGCCGGCTGCGAAATAGCCCTCGGGATCGACCACGGCAGGCGGCAGCCCTGCAAGCTGTGGCGATCGGAAGTTCGCCAATGCGTTGACGCCTTTCAGAGCCAGCGCCACCGGAAGACTGCCCTCGACGACGTCGAGGTCGAATTTTTTGGCGGCGAATTCGCCCAGCGCCCGCTGAATGAGCGGCCCGGTATCAAGCTGGACGGTCTGCACGTCGATGAAGGAATATTTCTTGTGGAACGCTTCAGCAAGCGGTCGCGCCCGCTGATCAAGGATCATCGTCGTATACCAGAGAAGCTTTCCTTCGCGTCTCGCCCCGTCCTCGAGCTTCTGCTGACGGTCGGGGCCAGCATAGGCAAAGACATCTTCCGCCGGTGTCGCCTTGGCGGTATCGGCAAGAAGCGCGGCCGCCACCGCCACGTTTACGAGTAAGCCAAGCGACGCGTTAACCCAACATTGTCCGGTGGTCATGCCTTGCTCCTGACCCCACGCTGCGATCACGGCGGGCCGGTAGTTCAGCCGGCTGGATAATGCTTGAGCCACCAGCGCGCGATGTCGTCGCGGCGGGCGATCCAGACCTTTGGATGGTTCTTGATATGCGCGATGAATTCTCTGACCGCCACGGCGCGGCCGGGCCGGCCCGAGACACGCGAGTGCAGACCGACGGAGAGCATCTTCGGATGGGTGGCGCCTTCCTCGTAGAGCAAATCGAAACTGTCTTTGAGGTATTGGAAAAAT
>JASHYD010000820.1 GCA_030043175.1 Xanthobacteraceae bacterium
TGTCGCAACATCCAGATGCTCGGGACCGAGCACTTTCTCGCGGATCGCCAGCACACTCTTGTAGAGCGGCTCGGCGTCGGCGTAGCGAGCCTGGCGATAGTAGAGATTAGCCAGGTTGTTGAGCGATGTCGCAACATCCAGATGCTCGGGACCGAGCACTTTCTCGCGAATCGCCAGCACACGCTTGTAGAGTGGCTCGGCGTCGGCGTAGCGAGCCTGGCGATAGTAGAAATTAGCCAGGTTGTTGAGCGATGTCGCAACATCCAGATGCTCGGGACCCAGCGCTTTCTCGCGGATCGCCAGCACACTCTTGTAGAGTGGCTCGGCGTCGGCGTAGCGAGCCTGGCGATAGTAGAAATTAGCCAGGTCGTTGAGCGATGTCGCAACATCCAGATGCTCGTGACCGAGCGCTTTCTCGCGGATCGCCAGGACCTGTCGCGCCAGCGGCAAAGCTTCAGCGAATTTCCCAGCTCGATAGAGTGCCATTACTCTTGCGTTCAGCGTGGCCAGTTCGCCCTGCTGCGCAAACACAGGCGCAATGATGAAAACATCTATCGTCAGCGCCGTCGCTATGATCAGGCAGAGTCGTTTGATCATGTTCATGAATAGTCCTGACCGGTCGGCGACAAGCGGCTGTCGCGCTTCGCACGGCAATGTTTCGTCGCCTCGGGCCTCCAAAACCCCTGACACAAGATGACGGGCTTCGCCCATAACGGGAACCAGCAAGGCCCGCTCGCCAAAGCAAGGCGCATGACCAATCCCCAGGCGCAACATTATTGAGCCAATTTTCAGACGAAACGCCATCCATACTCTAAAGCGAACGTTGCAGCTTGTCAGGGCCACGGCCTCCCAGCCGATTGAAGGGTATCTCGGCGGCAGCCACTGCGCTGCGAGGGCAACGATGAGTGTTAATCCGCTCCCAAGTCGATCGGAGCTTATTGCGGTGACTGCCTTCATGCAGGCGATCCGCGCCACGACTGCTCTACCTGTTCACCACGAAATAGAAAGCGAGCTGTAGGTGAAGGGCTGTGCCTTCGCGGAATAGACGAGTGTCCCGGCATGAACGAAGTCCGGCCCGCTGAATGGCTAGCCGGCATTCGGATGAGGGAGCCGCGCGATAAGGCGGCGCAGCGGGACACGCTTCAGGCGCTCGGCAAATCACGGCGAGCTTGCTTGTCGATTTTGAAAGAAAGCTCATGGAGGGCGAAGAGCTTCGCGGCATTCGGCCGATGAGCCGCGAGTGGGACGATCTCGACATCTTTTTCAAGGACAAGGGGGGGCCCGACCGCAAGGCCCGGACCGGCATTAAGTCAAGGGTGACCGCACCACTGGCGAGCTAGCGCAGGGTATCGCGCGGGGCACGGGGCCTTGCGCCACCACCCGAGCCGGATTGTAGGTCAGCATCGCGTTGCGTAGGGCCGCCGCGCGGCCGAGCTTCGGATCGGCCTTCATGATGGCGAACGTCACGGTAGTGAGGCCGGGTGGCGGCCGCCGAATCGACCGACCAGTGAGACGCCAGAAACGCCTGCCCCCCGCTTAGAAGAAGGCGCGCGCGAGACCCGACAGCGCTTCCGCGCCGGGCTTGTCGGCGGCTGCGGTATTACAGGCCGACAGCACCACCCAGTCGGCGTTGAGCTTGGGCCACCTCGTGCCACGCACCCCTGTCGCTTCGTACCCCCGTTTGGAGCCTCGTGGAAGCATGATAAACTGGCAGAAGATCGGAAAAAACGAGAGACGGCGTGGCGTCCATTTACGCTGATTTTTCAGCGCCTTAAGAGAAGGCGGGAAAAGACCATAATAGCTACTTGGTGGAGCCGAGGGGATTTGAACCCCTGACCTCCGCAGTGCGATTGCGGCGCTCTCCCAACTGAGCTACGGCCCCTGCCGGCCGGCAAACGCTTTCGCGTGCTGCCCCAGCGTGGCCGCCATTTACTGGGGCGATCCTGATAGTGTCAAGGATGCCGCCTCGAGAACTACCCTGTGTCGCCGCTTTTATGTCTGCGCGCTTGCGCGCGAGAGCTTAAAATGCGATGACCCGCGAGTGCGTGAGGGTACCTCGTTCGGGAGACCTTATCGGCGGAGTGGCGGCCCACGCCGACAGGGCAATTTGCGAACCATCCCGCGTTGGTACATGGTGCAAGTCCCTTTAGCTAGCGGCCCACATGCCCGTGCTTAGCCGTCGCCGTTTTCTCGCTGCGTCCGCCGCCTCGGCGGCATCCGCCGGAGTTCCCGCGATTGCTGCCCCCGGCGATCTTGACGTCGTGATCATCGGGGCAGGAGCCGCCGGTATCGCCGCGGCGCGCCGGCTCGCGGGCAGCAGGGCGAGAATCACGCTCATTGAAGCCTCCGACCGGCTGGGCGGACGCTGTTTCACCGAGAGCTCGACGTTCGGGGTACCCTTTGACCGCGGCGCTCACTGGATTCATACGCCAGATCTCAATGCCGTGGCGCCGCTCGCCACGAAGTCCGGTTTTAATATCTACCCGGCTTCGCCAGGCGGGCGGGTGCGAATAGGCCGCAGATACGCGCGCACCGGCGAAATGGAAGACTATCTTACCGCAACGGTGCGGGCCAATCGCGCATTCGCCGCGGCCGGTCGTGGCCGGCAGGATGTCTCTTGTGCCCAGGTCTTGCCCAAAGACCTCGGCGATTGGCAGTCGACAATCGAATTCGTACTCGGCCCCTTCGGCTGTGGCAAGGATCTCGCCCAAGTGTCGGCTTTCGATTTCTCCCGCTCCCTTGAGCGCAACGATGACATATTCTGCCGCGAGGGCTTAGGCGCGGTCATCGTCAAGCTCGCCGATGGCCTGCCGGTACAGCTGTCGCGGCCCGCATCGCATATCGATTGGAGCGAACGTAATCGCATCGAAATCAAGACCGCCAAAGGCTACTTATATGCCCGCACCGTCATCGTCACAGCCTCGACCGGCGTGCTGATGAGCAACAAGCTGACATTTGAGCCGGAACTGCCCCGGCATTATCTCGATGCGATCGAGAAACTTGGGCTCGGCAGCTACGATCACATCGCGCTCGAATTGCCCGGAAATCCACTTGGGCTGCAGCGCGACGAACTTGTCTTCGAGAAAGCGGAATCTCCCCGCACCGCCGCCATTCTGGCGAACATTTCCGGCACCACCTTGTGCACCATCGAAGTGGCGGGAAAATTCGGCGCCGATCTTGCGGCGTCTGGCGAGCCCGCGATGGTGTCATTCGCGCTGGATTGGCTGACCTCCCTCTACGGCCCAGACGTCCGCCGAGCCGTCAAAACGACAAGCGCGACGCGATGGAACCACGATCCGTGGATCCTAGGTGCTTTCTCGGCCGCAGCCCCGGGCGGTCAGTGGGCGCGAGCGGCGCTTGGCGAACCGGTGCGCGACCGCATTTTCTTCGCCGGCGAGGCTGCGCACGAAACCCTTTGGGGGACAGTCGGCGGCGCTTGGGCATCGGGCGAACGCGCGGCCGACCTGGTATTGAGAAAACTCGGCCTTGCCGGCGGATCGCCTGAGGCGAAGTCCTCCGCATCGCGGCCGCCGCGGCGGCGATGAGTGCCCTCACGGACGTAAAACGGGCGTCCGGCCCTCTGTCGCCAAATTAACCGCAAAGGGCGGACCGGGCGCCCGCGGGTTTGTGGGTAGCGCCCGGCGGGCGAGCAAAACCACGTCTTACTCGTATCCAGTGTTCACGCTAGGATTCGACGTGAGCCGGGACCTACCCTCATGTCCACGCCGTCGAAAGTCGGATGCAGCGCACTGGCTGCGGTCGCGGTGTTTGTCGGTGGAACGGCACCCGCGAGCGCGGCGGCGCTGATCGAGTTTGCGCTACCCTGGCCGTGGGCGCTACCGTTCGTCGGCCTGCTGCTGTCGATCGTTGCCCGCCCGTTTCTGACGCCGAAGTTTTGGCGCGCCCATTGCGGCAAGGTCGCGTTCATATGGAGTGCGCTCACCGTGGCGCCGCTGGCGGCCCTGCACGGTGTCCCGGCGGCGTTGGCCGCGCTGTCCCACGCGATAATCGGCGAATATTCAAGCTTCATCATCACGCTTGCGGTGCTCTACGTGGTTGCGGGCGGCATCCTGGTCACCGGCAGCCTGCGCGGCACCCCACTCATCAACGCTGCCATCCTGGCGCTCGGAACCGTGATTGCCAGCATCGTCGGCACCACCGCAGCGGCCATGATTCTGGTCAGACCGTTGTTGCGGGCCAACGCGGCCCGGCTTCACAATGTCCATGTGGTCATTTTCTTCATCTTTCTAGCTGCCAATATTGGCGGCGCGCTGTCGCCGTTCGGCGACCCCCCACTGTTCGTCGGTTTTCTTCGTGGCATCGATTTTACCTGGACCACCACCCATCTGTGGCGGCAGACGGCGTTGACGGCTGCGCTCGTGTTTGCCACGTTCGTTGCGATTGACATCTGGTACTACCGTCAAGATCGCCGCGTCGCCGTGGTGGGCGAAAAGACTTCTAATGAGCCGATCCGGGTCCACGGCCTCATCAACCTGGCGCTCATTGGGCTTATCGTTGGGGCGATCCTGCTTTCTTCCTTTTGGAGACCCGGCGTCGCATTCGCCATTTACGACACCCCGCTGGAGCTCCAGAATATCTTGCGCGACGTCATGCTTGTGGCGATAGCGGTCGCGTCACTGGTGCTGACTCCCGGGGAACACCACGAGCGTAACGGCTTCACCTTCGATCCGATCGTGGAAGTCGCCAAGCTGTTCGCCGGCATTTTCATCTGCGTCATACCGGTGACGGCGATGCTGCGCATGGGTCGTGCCGGGCCGTTTTCTTGGGCTTTGGGGCTGGTAACCAACCAGGCCGGCGAGCCGCATAATGCCGCCTATTTCTGGCTCACCGGGCTGGTGTCGGCCGTGCTAGACAACGCTCCGACCTATCCGGTGTTTTTCGACCTCGCAGGTGGAAATGCCGCCAGGCTCACCGGCGAACTTGCCCCCACGCTCGCGGCGATTTCAATGGGGGCCGTCTACATGGGCGCACTCACCTATCTCGGCAACGCGCCGAATTTCATGATTTATGTCATCGCCACCGAACGCGGCGTGAAAATGCCGAGCTGGTGGAGATTCATGATGTGGTCGGGCGCCGTGCTGTTGCCGGTGTTCGCGGTGGTCACATATGTGTTGGTGATCCCCGGACCGTAGGATGGGTTGAGCGCGGCACAAGCCATCCTGGCCCAGCTGGTCTGCGCTGGCCGGTGGCTCGGCCTTGAGTCCTTCGTGACCGTCGTGAGCTGATTTGCTAATCGCCGAACCTTTCCGCGTGGGCACGGCGTTAACGGCGGCCTCGTGCCCACCCCACGATCCGGCGCAATAGTTCGAGCTTCGAAATCGCTCTATCGATCAGGAATTACAGCCACCGCCTCGACCTCGAGCAGCGCGCCGGGACGCGCGAGACTCACGATTGCAACGGCGGTGCTGGCAGGCGGCGCCGCAGGGTCAATGTAGCGATCGCGCACTTCGCGAAAGATGGGGAGATGCGTGATGTCGATGAAGTAATTGTTGAGCTTCACCACATGCTCGAAACCGGCGCCGACCGCGGCGAGCGCATTCTTGAGGTTGATAAATGTCTGCTCCGCCTGGGCGCGGAAATCGCCCGGCGCACCGACGACTTTGTTGTCGATGTCGAGGCCGAGCTGGCCCGCAATGTAGACGATCCGGCCCGGACTCGTGGCCTCCACCACGTGCGTATACCCGGTTGGCTTGGCGATCGTTGAGGGATTGTGAAAGCGATGGATCGGCATCGGTGCGCTCCTTCAAAGGTTTCAAATACGCTTGAGCGATGATAGCGGCATTGTTGCGTTGTTGCTCGCAGGGCCGTAGAGCAGCCGCCGGGAATGACGGGGAGGCAGATCATCCCTCGGCCAGCTTCGCGACGACTTCCTGGGCGATCGATAGAGAGGCGGTCAGGCCTGGCGACTCAATCCCGAACAAATGCACGAGCCGCGGCAGCCGGTGGTCAGACGGAGTATCGATCACGAAATCAGCCGCGGGTTCGCTTTGGCCGGTCAGCTTAGGCCGGATACCGGCATAGTCGGGAAGCAGCGTGTCATCCGGAAGGCCCGGCCAGTAGGTCCTGATTGCCGGATAGAACATCGCGGCTCGATGGGGGTCGACGTCAAAATCGTAGCGGTCCACCCACTGGACATCGGGGCCAAACCGCATGCGGCCGCCGAGATCGAGCGTGACGTGAATGCCGAGCCCCCCCGGCACCGGCGCCGGGTAGATGAGCCGGCGGAATGGCGGCCGGCCGGTGTAGCAAAAATAATTTCCCTTCGCGAGTACGAGCCGCGGCACACGATCTGTCGGATAGCCTTCAGTAGCGTGTGCGAGCTTCTGGGCCCCGTGGCCCGCCGAATTCACCACCGCATCGACTTGCAGCGATCCAGGCTCCGACCCGCCGAACCGAACCTCCCAGCCGGCCGGCGTGGGCTTAAGCCGCTCCACCGGCGTATGCAGCGCC
>JASHYD010000083.1 GCA_030043175.1 Xanthobacteraceae bacterium
GTCTGCGTTGAAATTGCTGGAAAGGTGGTGTCGCGATCGTGGTTGAAAATTATTTGTGGCGCAGTCTCCGGTACGATGAAGTTATCTGATCACGCGGCGAGGTCAACGGGCTGAGCAGAGGATGCAGATGATTTTTCTGAGAGTGTCTTCCAGCCGTCAACTTTCCGCATACTGATCTGCCCGGATGTTGGGAAGCCTCCAGTTCTGTGGCGAAGGTGTGCGCGTCACCATACGACGCGGCAACACCCGGCAAGGGCCAGACGATCGCGATCCTTGGGGGGGGGGACGCCGACCCGTTCTGCCCGGTGAGGCTGCTACGGAAATGGCTCGATGCCGCCGGCACGCTCTGTTGCAACAGGTGCCGAAGTGGGGAACCGAACCGGGGTGTTTCGCCACCCCGACCGCTCCGCGCCCGCCTCCCGTGCTGGGATGCGCCAATGAATTTACGAAAGGCCGTGACCCGTCCAGGCTTGTGGCTCGAGGAGTACGCCTCGATTTTTGGATACGGTGCGAGACGATCCAGATTCGCCGCTTCTTCAGCGCATTCGGCTCCGGACAAATAGCCGTTACGGGTGTCGTAGCGCAGGAATGGCCAGCACTGCTCCGACCACGTCAAACACTCCGCAAGCAAGCGAAGGGCGTCCGCAATGAAACTGAATTCGGCCCATGCTCCAACAGACTCTCGCTCAACTCGAAGCTCAGGTGCCTCCAGTGATCATCCCTTAGTGCGGAGCTTGAACAAATCTTTCTCGACGGCAACGGGGTGAATGTCGTCAAGGGTGCACGAGCCGGGTGGTAAACGTTGGCAGCTGGAGCGATGTGACCGGCCCGGACGCCCCACGAACCCGAGCCAACGGCAGTCGTCGTCATACTTGAGAGCTAGCACTGATTGGCCGGAGTTTCGATAGCTTTACAATGCGGCGTCCAGGCGGCATCGGCAACGCCGCCAAGCTGCGTTGCTTGCGCATCAAAATTGGTGTCCGCCACCGACCGCGGGCACGGCTCGTGGGCGACGAATTTCGTGGCCATTGAATCTTTAATGACGAGCCCGAGCACGCCCACATCCGGCCCACTCTTGTGCCATTCAAATTCATCAAGCGCCTCGAAGCTTGGGGCGTTTTCCGTCGTCGAGAAGGACAAGGCAGGGTGCAGCCGAAGCCGCTTCAGGGGCTGCCAGCGTCGCGAGTGTGCCGCCCTTCGGCGAAACTCCGGAGACTCCTGGACCGATGCGGATGCTTGAGCTTACGCCCCGCCTTCGCCTTGGCTGATGGGTTCGCGGGACACCGAGAACTGCTGACCGATTTTGAGCAAGAGTGTGATCGGCGGTCGTCCCGATGCGAACCGCTTACGAACTATGCGCTCTTCGCGCGGACTGAGGGAGGGCGCGGTGGTCGCTTCCCGCTGTTGGACTGCTCTTGGTGCAGTTCGGCTATCCGGCTTGCCGCAGCCGGACTCTCGACCAGCACCTCTATCTGCTCGATCCGTCTCCCAGCAAGGCATTATTGCAATACTCCGCCCCGCTGTATGCTAAGTTCACGATGCAGAATGCATCGACTCCTGTACGAGTCACCGTTCCGATGCTGCGTCGGTTTCTAGTCCATCCAGGCGCTCGCACTGCCCTCGCCCGTACTATTCGCATAGATGCAGAGCGGGAGTACGTCGACGGCTGCTTGCAAGATCACCACCCTCTCGATGCCCTCAAGGCTCGGAAGATCGGACATTGGTCTACATTGGCCATATTGAATAAATGCTTGTACTGCTTGAGCAAATAATTTTACCTTCGCCGCAAGGTCCGCATAGCAGCACGAACGCGCAATGTCAGGGGGAAGAGTCAAAAACGATCGAGTGCGTCGAAATCAAATGTCTGGCTATTCACGACGGAGCAGCGCATAGTGCGTCATCTTAAATCCACGAGTGGCTCCGGGGACGTAGGTTCATATCTATGCCATGTCATGGCGACGCCGCAATTCCATCCGACCGTGCCGACCACAAGGCACGCTGCGTTCTAATCCGATCCGAGAATCGGCGGGTGTTGGGGCATCTTTTGGTCCGATTAAATCACTCTAACTTGAACACGGAAGGAATATTTTTTGCAGGTACTCGTGCGCGACAACAACGTCGATCAAGCTCTGCGGGTACTCAAGAAAAAAATGCAGCGCGAAGGCGTCTTTCGCGAGATGAAGCGCAGGAGATTTTACGAGAAGCCATCCGAAAGAGCGAACCGGGAACAAGCTGAAGCGATCCGTCGCGCCCGCAAGCTCGCTCGCAAGAAGGCCCAACGCGAGGGTCTTATCGCTGCGCCCCGCGGAGGGAGGGCGCGATCCGGCAAACCAACCGGACGTGGTCCATTTTCCGTCACGAGCGGCGTTTCGCCTCGACCATAAGGGAAAACGCGTCAGCCGTGATAGGTTTTTACGTGAAACGCTGCGTCAGTTCTGTGTTCACTTCTTGTCGCGCAGGCGCCAAAGTTGAAAGCCTTCTGCGTTGATTGCCTTCTCGATCGCGTCGCGCGAAAGGTTGTAGGGAGGAGCATTGTCCGGTGCAATGATCCCGGTAGCAGTCCAGGGACCGTGTTGACTCGGGAGTTTGTTCACATCAGGGTCGCCGGCGAAAGCGCGCAGCCGGTCCGTAGTCTCCGATTTGAAAACGTAGATGCGCATGGCGCTCCTATCTCACGGTACGAAATGCGGCGAGTTTGAAAGGCCGGCAATGTGCAAATGGCTACCAGTGCCAACAAATTCACGACGCCGAGCACAGACCGCTCCTCAATCGCCCTTTGGTCGTTGTGACGGAAAATCGTGACAGCATCAAGTACAAATCGGCGCCCGAGCCTCCGATCCTTGCGGCCGATAGTCGTGGCCTTCCGTCGTTAAGGATATATCCGCTGGCGGCGTTCCAATCACAATTCGAACGTGACCTCGTCATAACCTCGCGCCGAACCGCACCATCAAAAACCTGCAGGTCAGTTCGTCCGATCCCTTTCGGCCGCGCCGGTAACCATTCGTCGCAGCGGCTTGGATCAAGTCTCTGCGCAGATAAAAGCGCACAGAATGTCGCGACTCATCGGACTGCATGCTTGGTTTAATCGTGGGTCATCAGGGAATCGAGCGGGTGGTTTTGGGGAAACCTTGAGGCGAAGATCGTCGCGCACGCGGTAGGCGCGTCGCTGGAAGACGCGGATTTTGTTGTTGAGGCCTTCGACGAAGCCAAGCGAAACTTTGGTTGGCAGTAGGCGGCGATGCCCTCCCAGTGGCGGTCGATCATATCGGCGAAGCGCTCGTATGGTCCGAGGCGCTGCCATTTGAGACCGCCTCGCCAGTCGTCGAAGAAGCGCCGCAGCCAGCCCTCGCGCCCGTAGTCCCAGAGATGGCCGAAGGCCTCCTTGAGGACATAGGCGGTGCTGATGAGGCGCTTGCTGCGGCCAGCACGTTTACCCTCCAGGGTGAGGTTTTCATCGCGCGACGGCAGATTGTACTTCTGGCCCTTGATGAAGCGTCGACCCTTGCCGCTGAGGCGGGAGCATTCGGTTTTGCGCACCTTGTCGAGCGCCTCGCCGAGATGGTGCATGACGTGAAACTTGTCGAACGGGATCGCGGCTTGTGGCGCTTTATCCTTCGTGAAATTTCCGAATAGTTTCCACGGTCCATCACGGCGAGCCTGATTTTACGGCTTCTTTCCGGGCCAGCCGATCGTAGAACGCGGCCATGCCGGCCTCGGAACGATCCGTCCCGCAGAACCAGATCGGTTGCTTGCGAACCAGGTCGCTGACCACGATACGACAGCTGTGGCCTTTGCGGACCGAGATCTCGTCACTGCCGAGCGCGCGCGGACCCGGGCGTGCCGGCACCGTTAAGCTGGGTCCGCAAGTACTGCATCTCCACTTCTTGACCGTGTCCCAATCGAGCTTGGGTTCCTTACCCACGTCTCGGATCGATGCCTGCCGGCAGCGGCAAACGCAAAGCGCTTGGTGAATTGCGGATTGTCCGCCATAAAATCCAGCCGTTCGCACGGCGCCGCAGCGGCGGCATACGACGCACCACTTCGAGTTTCAAACTATCCGAAATCCTGCGCTCGGCACATCGCGAACCTGCCGCACCTTGCCGGTCGTACCAGACCGTCTGGATCCGTCCGCAACAATCGCAAATCGTTTTTTTGAGTGCCGGTCGAGGCGCACGATCCGGGCATTCGGATCACCGAATACACCACGTACGGTCGCTCTCGCGCGAAAACCTACGAACGAATATCCATCCGACAGACGCCGCTGTCGCTCCCCCGATTCGGCCACCGCTCAGCGAGCCAAAATCGAGCGGACCTCAAAGCTTAAGAAGGCCGCTATCCACAGGCTTCCCCCCGCCTCAAAACCACCCACTCGAGACTTTGGTTGGGAAAGCTCAGCGTGTGGCTCGGCGCCACCGTGTTTACCCGCGTCGAATCATAATTTCTCTTGCGATGTCGCGGACGGGCCGAGGTTCATTACCTTTCGCCTTCCTTCGCCGCAGCAGCTTCGTCCTCAAGTGCCCATTGCACTGCATCGCAAGCCTCCTGTAGTTCCACCAATGTCGTAAATTTCGTTGGTTCCTTCTTAGCGCCCACCATTGTTGCGACCAGCTTGCGTCGCTTCTTGCGGAGAATCTCACGAAGTCTCTTCAAGTCCTCGAGGTGATCAACTGCCATCTGCAACCCCTTTTTTCGCGGAGTGTTCTAACAGAGCTTTGCTCTTTCGAGCGAAAAAAGCGGTTGGGGCGGAGAGCGACGGACCACCATGCGATCATACGTTGCATTGAGGGACTCCGCCCGTATGAGGCCGACGCTGGCTTCACGAACCTCTCAACGCTGAAATTGAATTGAGCTTGTCTTGGGACTCGAGTTTTCAAACAACCCGAAGCGACTCCAGTCAGCCGGGCGATCTTCTTCAAATGCGTGACCGCAGGATGCGCGCCAGTCGTAGATCGAGCGTCGTCTCCTCGTCGTCACTCACCGTGAGTGCGGTATCCTTGTACATTCGAACGGCTGCATCGCGCGTGATGACAAACTTGAGCAGAAGGAGGCCCGCGATCGTTGCAACAACGACGGCAAGTTCCCTGAGCCCGTCCCACCGAACCGCGACAGAAGATGAAGGCGCGCTCGCGCGGCACGCCTGCACGGGAGTCCGAACGATGCTTGAGCCGGAATATGCCGCCCTGGAGCGAATACACGTTATCGAGTTGGACCGCGGTCGCAAAGTTGACGAGCCCTTTGATGAGGCTTCAACCGTCGCTCCGGTAGCCATCGCACGACGCCGCAGCGTCTGCACAGGCTGCGGAGTGCAATACGGTGACGAGGCTTGCGATAGATCGCTTCCCACTGCTCGCTACTCCCTACTCCCTACTCCCTACTCCCTGCTCATGCGCGGATGCGCAGCGCAACACATGCTCGACGTCGATATTCATCGCGTTCTTTTGCGTGACGTTACTGCCCGGCTCGGAGAACCATCAGGTTCTCTGGAAGAAGGGCTTCGCGATGGAGGCGGACTTGAAGACGGCAATTCTCCTGAATGATCGCGATGTCGGGTC
>JASHYD010000821.1 GCA_030043175.1 Xanthobacteraceae bacterium
CAATGCGCGTATACGTAAGCCGTGCAGTCCGGCGAAGTTGCAGCCGGTCGGCGCGGCGAGCCCTCAGGCACGCGTCACACGTTCTCGCAGCCCGTGAGAGGGATGCCGCCGCACCGTTCAATCCGCATGCCTGTTGAATTCGCATGCCTGTCGTCGCACAGACAATTGCCACAATGACCGCGAACGGCACCGCCACAGCCGCGATATCGAGCGCACAGGCGAGGAATCGCCGCGAAAATCCGACCTCCGACGGATTGAATTGGCTGGTTGGACGACATGGCGGATATTCCTTGGCGGGCTGCAGAATGGAAAATGTCATCGCCTCGTGCAAGAGTGCTCACGCAAAAGGCGAACCCTCGGCGCACCACATAGAACGGGTTTTGTTTTCGAAACCCGGTTTTAAGCCAGCGGTATTGGTGTAGAATGCGCGCAACAGAATTAAGCAAAATCCACGACACTTCGGCGGCGTCCTGCGCTCGCTAACTGACAAGCAGCTCGCACAAGGGAGGACTCCATGCGTTGGCAAAGCATTCTCGGTGTTGTTTCCATTGCCGCTGCGGTCGGTGCGACCGCCGGTCCCGCGCAATCGCAGGAAGGCGGGCCGGCGCGAAACCCGGCATTGGGGAAGCACCTCGCGCCGCCTAACCAGGTGGTCGCGATCCGGGCCGGGCGCATGTTCGACTCCAAATCCGGAGCCATCCTCAACAACCAGATCATCCTCATCAAGGGCGATCGCATCACCAACGTCGGATCATCCCTCGACATCCCGGCGGGCGCGCGCGTGATCGACCTCAGCTCGGCGACCGTGATGCCGGGTATGATCGACGCTCACGTTCACGTGGTGACCGGCGGCGTAACGCCGACGCAACGGGCCATGATTGCGCTTGCCAACGCGCAGATCGACCTTGAGGCCGGTTTCACCACGGTGCTCGATATGGATTCGCGGGGGGGCTTCAACACCGTGGACCTGCGCGATGCCATCAACTCCGGCCTGGTGCAGGGACCGCGCATGCAGGTGGTTGGCCAGTCGATCAACCAGCGGGCAACCAACTACTACCCGGATTCCGACTCTGTGCGGTTCCTCGATACGTTCACCGAAAAGAAGAACGTCAATTCGCCGTGGCTGGCGCGCGCCGCTGTGCGCGAGAACAAGCTGCACGGCGTCGATTGGATCAAGATTTACACCACCCAGGACTTCGTCGGCCCGGTCCACATGTGGAAGGCGGACGCCACCTTGGTCAACAGCCCGTCCCTGACCTACGAGGAAGTCGAAGCGATCGTCGATGAAGCCCACCGGCTGGGCCTCAAGGTCGCCTGCCATACCTATGGGGGCGAAGGCATGTACAGCTGCATCAATGCGGGAGTCGATGCGCCCAACCATTTGCTTGAACTCGATGACAAGGGCATCAAGGTGCTGCTGGAAAAGAAGCTGCCCTATGTGCCGACCGTCGATGATCTGATTGCCCTTGAAGCAGGTGATCTTCGCGACACCGGCGGCCGCAACTCGCGCATGAAGCTCCTGGAACAGGCCGTCCGGCGAGCGGTGGCGGCGGGCGTGACCATCGTGTTTGGCAGCGGCGCCACCTCACCGGCGATTCCTCACGGCAAGCAGGCCAACCAGTTTGCCTACTATGCCAAATGGGGCATGTCGCCGGCGCAGGCCTTGCAGACCGCCTTCATGCCCGCCGCGCAGATGCTCAATTATGATTGGGCGACCCAGATCGGCAGCATCGATCGCGGAAAGTTCGCCGACATCATCGCCGTGTCGGGCAATCCGCTGGCGGATGTCAGCGAGATGGAGCGCGTGAAGTTCGTCATGAAGGGCGGTGTGGTGATCCGCAATGCGGTAGCCCCCGGCACGCTGGCGCAGGTCCAGTAAGGGCCCGCGTAGTTGGGCAGCCCCAATTGAGCGACGGGTCGGCCTCCGGCCGGCCCAACGAGAGACTCAGGCGAAATCGTGGATAGGCCACTCCCGAATGTCGCGGCGCTCCGGTCGGGCTGCAACTTTATGCGGGCTAACTTTCGAGCTTTCTGTGTACGCGCGCGTCAAAGCGCGCCACATTGACGATGACGCGTTGATGGGAACCGTTACCGATCGGCTCTTTGTCGTCGCGTGCCTCGACCGCGAAAGTCAGCGTGCGACCGTCTATGCCAATGAGCTCAGCGGTCGCATGCACTCGCATGCCGATTGGCGTAGCCGCGAAGTGACGCACGTCGAGATGGATGCCGAGGCTCTGGTGTCCGACGGGCAAGAGATGCTCAACTGCCGCGAGCGCCGCCGCCTCGATGATGTTGATCATAACCGGCGTGGCCAGCACCGGCACAAGTCCGCTGCCGATGCTCGGCGCGGTGTGCTCGACCGCAACCTTGAGTTCTGCCGATCCGGTCAGGCCGGGTGTCAAGTTCGAAAGGTCGATTGTCATTTGCGGAGCTGGGCCCGAAGGCGCCTCACCGTGATCGGCGACGCTTCGAAACGTCGCCAGCCAGTTCGCCGGGATGTGACGGGTTCTTCATCTCAATCGTGGCCCGCTAACAGTCCTCCAGTCAACATCAAACGGACGGTTGTCCATTCTCGAACAGCCGCTGACGCACCGTTCACCCTTGGATCGCCAGTCGATCGATGCAGGTGTCAACATCAACCTCGTCAATCGCTTGGGCAGCAATCCAACAGCGGAGGCTCAGCTTATGCACAGGCTCGGGGCCAAGCCCGCGAATGCTTCGCAAGCTGCCCTAAGCCCTTGTATTCAATGCTCTTAATCATCACGGCCCGATTTGCTAGCATAGTCGCTTCTGGCGACGCCGGCTAGCTCTGGCGGGCGCGGCACCTGGCGGCGCGACCGCCAACTCGAAACGCGATGCAGGACCCAACCCACCCAATCAAATTCGACCCCGCCGCGACCGGGCCGCTTGACGGAATTCGGGTGCTCGATCTCACCCGCATGGTCGCCGGCAACATGCTGTCTTTGCAGCTTGCCGATTTCGGCGCCGACGTCGTCAAGGTCGAGCCGCCGTCGGGTGATCCGCTGCGCGATTGGCGCGACGGCGGCGACCAGCTGCATTGGAAGACATACGCCCGCAACAAACGCTCGATCGTGGTGAACTTTCGCCATCGAGGCGCCAGGGAGGTGCTTTTGCGCCTCGCGGCATCAGCCGACGTGTTCATGGAAGGCTTTCGCCCTGGCACATTGGAAAAGATGGAGACCGGCCCGGAGCTGCTGCGCAAAGCCAATCCGGGCTTGGTTGTTGTGAGGGTATCGGGGTTCGGGCAGACCGGCCCCTATGCACCGCTGCCCGGTTTCGGCACGCTGGTCGAGGCGATGAGCGGCCTTGCGGCCCGCACCGGATTCCCGGATCGCGAGCCAGTGCTGCCGCCACTCGCCCTCGCCGACATGGTCGCCGGCCTCTATGGGGCCTTCGCCGTAATGACTGCCTTACGCGCGCGGGACCGCGGCGGAGGCGGGCAGATCATCGACCTCTCGCTGCTGGAAGCGATGTTTTCGGTGCTCGGCCCGGAGGCGGCCATTTTCCGGCGGACCGGCATCGTCAAAGAGCGGACGGCAAGCGGTTCTCACACCTCGGCGCCGCGCAACGTCTATCGCTGCGGCGATGGACGCTACGTCGCCCTGTCGGGCTCGACGGAGGCGATGGCTCGCCGCATCTTCGGCGTGATCGGCCGTGGTGATATGCTCGCAGATGCCCGATTTTCGTCCAACACGGCGCGCGTGAAACACCGCGCCCAGGTGGACGAGACAGTGGGGGGCTGGTTCGCGGCGCGCACCTGCGAGGAGGCGCTTAAGGCGATGCGCGAAGCCGGCGTCACTGCCGGGCCGGTCTACACCATCGCCGACGCCGTCGCGGACGCGCATTTCCGGGAACGCGGAATTATCGTCGACGTTGAAGACGCCGAGCTCGGCGCCGTGCCGATGCACAACATCGTGCCCCGTCTTTCGCCAAGCGCCGGCACGTGGCGGCGGCCGGCACCACGGCTGGGCGAGCATACCGATGCGGTGCTCGCCGAGGCCGGGTTCGACCGCGAAGCGATCGCGCGCCTGAAGCAGGAGGGGGTTGCCGCGTGAATAGGTTGATTTGCAACGCGCAAGCAGCTCGACGCTGGTGTCGCGCCGTCGGCAAACGCCCTGTGCAACCCCGGGAGGTCACGTCGCCCCTGCGACAGGGTAGCCGCCCGCTGCTAGCGTAAAGATCAGAAGTCGGGTTTGTCGGCGTGGGGGAGCGGGGCGACGTCGTAACCGAAGAAAAACACGTTGTTCGGCTCGCAGACATCTTCAAGCAACGGGGCCCGCTCGATGCGCCGCCAGGTCTGGATGGCCGACCACGGCATGTTGAATGCGCCCGGATCGTCGACGGTGACGAACACCCGCAGGGTTCTGCCGCCGTCGATCATCTTGAAGCGCTCGACGACATGCATCTGTTCGGTATGAGGGGTGCGATAATTGTCGACGAACGTCCGGTCACTCAGCCCGATGGTATCGACGACGAGCTCGTCACCGTCGTAATGCCCGACCGACTCGCCGTGCCACGACGGTACCACATGCTCGGAATGCGGCACGTCCAGATAGATGTGGCGCATTTGCGAGTAAAGCTCGTTGATGTAGACGACCATCTTGGGCGTCTGGATGAAATGAACCGGCTGACCACGGTTGTAGATGTCGAGGCCCGGAACGCCGGCCGGCCAGCACCGCTCGCGGGCGATGAACGGAACCTTTCCGGCAAGCACTTCTTCATTGGCCTTTCGCATCCGCTCGATGACCCAGGACTTGAGGATAGGATTGGTGAGGTCGGCGACCCGGTATGTCGGCTGGCCCTGGCCATTGGGAACATAGGGGTGAGCCTGATCGGACAGGACCGGGCCAGGTCCGCTGGGTGGCGGCAGGAAGTCGTCATGGGCAGGGCGGTTCAGCGTCCAAGCGGTGCCGGGGTCAGGGGCGAAGTTGGGTATGGAAGCGGCCTCGTGTTTGCTGGCTTCGGCAGCGAGCGAGGGCCACAGCGCCGTGACAGAGCCTGAAAGGCCCATCGCAATACAGATCAATAAAAACTTGGTCATCGGTTTGCTCCGCTCGTCCACCCAACCCTATCCTTTGCCGCTTGCCGGGCCGGGTAGGCAGCTCTGCATGGTGAGAGAAGCCCTCGCTCAAGTCAATCGCAGCCCCGTCTCCTTAAGCGCGTGCCGACGAGACGGCGTCTGTTCGCCGCCAGACCCGCGCTTGTCGCCGGCCAACGTCAACGAGTAAAAGACGTCGATGGCCTGGGGCCCGCGGCGTAAGTGCGGCCACTACGCCAAGTAACTGGTTCGATATGACC
>JASHYD010000822.1 GCA_030043175.1 Xanthobacteraceae bacterium
TCGTCAACGTGAAGCGCGATCGCTTCCGAGATGCGCAGGCCCGTTGCAGCAATCAGCCCGAATATCGTGATGTAGAGCTCGCGCCGTAGCGGGTTCGGTCTCTGGTGCCGTAACTTTCCCGCGGCGTCTAGGATGCGGGCGATCTCGTCGGACGTATAGATGTACGGAACTGGCCGGGTCTTTCGGACCGCGAAGGGGTTGCGCCCCAGGATCTCATGTCGAGGATCCTCGGCGTGGAGGAAACGAGCGAACAATCCGAGGCTGCGGAAGCGCTCGGCCCGGGCCTCCTGCGTCTGGCCAGCTGCCGCCACCCAGGTCAGGACCGTCGCAGTTCGAATGTGCGCCTCGCCACGCGAGGTCGCGTAACTAACGAACGCCCGAAGATGGCGCTCAGGAATGCGCAGCTTGTAACCGAGAGTTCGGCGCAGACCGATGTAGCGGTCAACATCTCCGCTCAACATGGCAGCCTCCCTGCCCAGGGTTGCGCGATCTCAGACAGAAGGGTGGTATCCACCTTGGCGTAGAGGGCCGTCATCGACGGCGACCGGTGGCGAAGCACTGCGCCGACACCCGCCAGGCTGACGCCATGCCGGAGCATGGCCGCGGCGGCAGAGTGCCGGAGCACATGGGCGCCGCGGTACGGACTGTCAACGCCAGCCCTGTCCAAGGCGCGCCGCACGATGCATTTCACGGCAATACGGCTAAGCGGGACGATCGGGGCAATATCAGTCAGGAACACGCGACTCGTAGCCACCCGCGGCCTGGACCGTTCAATATAGGCGATGATTGCGTCGCCCACCTCCTGGGTCAGCGGCAACCGCTCCTCGCGCCGCATCTTACCGGCGATGGTCAGCCAGCTGTTAGCCCAGTCGATCTGTTCAAAGTTTAGATGGGCGACCTCGCTCGCTCGAAGGGCGAGGCGGGCAAGCAACAGAATGACGGCGCGGTCGCGCAGGCGATCCCCACCGTCGCACGCGGCAAGGACACGCGCGATATCCACGTCGGAAAGAAAACGGGGTGTCGTTGCAAGCTGCCAGCTGGCGAAACTCGGAACGGCATGATCGCGCCCCGCCGGCAGTTGTCCTTGCACGACCAAATAACGAAGAAAGGCGCGCGTAGCGACGGCAATGCATTTCGCGCGGCCGCGCCCATGCGGGCTTGCCCGATCAAGTACGAAGCTGCGGATCGCCTCTGTTGTGTAGACGGTCGGATCATCTCCGAGCACCGCCAACAGGTCAGTCAAAGTCGATTGATATTTATTAAGTGTCGAGTCGGCGACGCCGCGTTGTTCGCGCATCCAGCTCCGGAAGGCAGCCAGAATCGGCCAGATCTCCTCTGGCCGCGCCGGCCGCACGGGCGGAGGCAGTACGCCGTGGTGCTGGAGATAGGCAACGAACAGCGCGGCCGCGCCCTGCGGACCCCGAGCTGTCCGGCCTCCCCGGAAGACTTTTGCCGAGGCGGCGAGTCCCGTCTCGATGCTGGCAATACCGAAGCCAGCGTTTCGTATCCATTCAGCCCAGCAGGCGAGCAACCGCGTCAGCTCCGTAATTGTGGCCGCGCTATATCCGCTCTGCCTGAGCTGGACTGTGAAGCCTTCCACGTGCGGAGTGAGCCAACGCAGTCGGTCAGCGACGCTCTGCGGTTTCTTGCGCTTGTATTTCGCCATCATTGATCTCCTCGGTCCTGGTGACGTCGGCGAGTGCCGGGACCGTCGACCGAGCCCAAGATTTCAGCGGCTCTATGTTCTTGCCCGCGGTGCTGCCTGCGTCTTGCCCGAGCACTGATGGCGTCCCAAACGTGGAGCCGCTCGTGTCGTGCTTCGGCTGAATTGCGCCCTTGCTCGTTGTGGCAGGCTGGATCTGGCGGCAGGCGTTCTCTGCCGGTGGCGTTACTGATCCTGCGTCGTTCTCTCTGGGGAGACTGTGCCCGGAGCCACCCAGGCGGTCTCTTTGTGGCGGGTCTGGCGCCGGCCAGCCTTGTCCCTGCAACGGCTCCGCCGACCTTCTTCCCTTGCGCTGGCGCGCATTCCTCGCGAGCCAAGAAGCTCGGCTGCCGCCGTCCTCCGCTGCGCTGCGGCCCTGCGGGTGCAGATCGGCCGTCCCGTCGCCTGAAGACCGCCATCGAGACCGCATGGGGCGGCTTCGAAGAACAGTCAGGAGAGATGACAATGGCTCAGATCGGCATCTTCACCCGCGGCGACGACGGCACCTTCACCGGCACGATGCGCACCCTCACCATCAACATCAAGGCGACCATCAAGCCCGTCGCCAAGGACAGCGAGCGCGGCCCCGATTACCGGGTCATCGTCAATGGCGTCGAGCTTGGCGCAGGTTGGAGCAAGGTGGCCAAGGACACACGCGCCGAATACGTCTCGATCAAGCTCGACGATCCCTCCTTCACGGCCGCGATCTACGCGTCTCTGGTCCACGGAGACAACGGCGAGCACAAGCTCATCTGGTCGCGTTGACCGACCGCGCCGCCTCGCCCCGAGCGAGGCGGCGTACCTCTTCAACCTCGGGATTATGCGGAGCGCCGTCACGGAGAAACCCGCTAAATTGCTCGGCTCCGGCCACGCCACTCCGCATAACGCCTCGCTCCACATAATCCATTTTGTCGATGTAGATGCGGTGGCTCGGCGCGTTTTCGTTGGTCCGGCTCACGGAAACGATGCGGACGTTCTTGGCACGCAGGGTGAGGGTAAAGATATCGCCCAGATACTCGCTGTCGCCAATGTGCTCGAAGGTACCGATGGTAGCCATGTGGTTTCTCGTGCGCCAGGAGCACCGGGGTGGGAGCCGTGGCGCGCATTCATTGTCCCCGCAGGGTGGAATACCCTGCCCTCAACGCGCCGCAGCGCGGGGAGTGAAGCGGGCGGGTGAGGCTGGCCGGGTGTCTCCGGCACGCCATAAATGAGCAGAACCTGTCAAAGAGGGACGTCGTGGGGACTTCTGCCCCGCGCGGTCCTGCAAGCGTGTCCGTCATGGAGAGGGTAATCGAACCGATGGATGAAGCCTCGGAAGAACATGGACCCCACCAAACCAGAAGTGGGTGGGGCGGCCGCGAGGCCGGTGGAGTGCCGATCTGCGCTGAGAATACGCGGATCA
>JASHYD010000823.1 GCA_030043175.1 Xanthobacteraceae bacterium
ATCGGCCCCCCACCTACAGCCAATGAGCGAAGAGCTTCGGATTCGCAGAGCCTATAACTCGCCCCTCAGATCCTTCTTTCGGTCGTTCTTGAATAGCCACCAAAATATGAGCAGGAAGCCGAGGACTGCCAACGCAAGACGCCCATAACCACCGATGATTTCTTCGAATGGAAGTGGTGCAACCATTGCTATTCCAAGGATTAAAACTATGATTTCCATCTCGCTACCTCCTATGCCAAAGCCTTTGCCGCCGCCACCTATTAGCTGCGTTCGACAGGCGTCTTGCTTGCTTTCGGATTCACGAAATGCACTGATCCGCACGCAAGGCAGGTGATGCCCACAAAAGCATCGTCGCCAATTCCTTCCGACCCATCGTCGTCCCCACCGAAGCCTTGCACATATGGCGGCGGCTTTGGCGTCAGCGGGCGGCAGCTTCTTGGGTGACGGCCGACACCTTTATGACCCCCGTCAGGTGTGGGCCGCCAAGCTTTGGTCCGCATTAGCCAAGCTAAGCTCTATGCCCGCGTTGCACTCAGGCGATGAAAGAGGCCCCGATCGGAGATAAAGCGGAGGAAGAGGAGCACCCGATCGGGGCTAGGTAGTACCGTGGTCACCGCCTAGCCTTCGGGCCAAGCTCGTTCACACTACGAACCTGGCAGTGCCGATCTTTGACATGGATCAAGGACGGCGAAGGGCCAGACCCCGCGGCTTGCCGCCGCTGCCAGCAAGGCCGGCTGGCAGCTGGGCTGCGCAACGTGGCACTGCGGCGGCGCATCCGTGTTTTTCACCAGACGACTCAACCGCAGCACCGGCAGCTTGCTGCGGCTGGCAGGACGGCGGCGGGCCACTATTGCAGTGGCCCGCCGGCGCCTTCCTCGGTGTAGCTTAGCCTTGATTCGCACAGTTCTGACGGACGCCCAATGGGAACGGATTGCCCCACTGCTTCCTGGCAAGGAAGGCGACCCTGGACGCAGCGGCGAGGACAATCGTCGGTTTGGGGAAGGAGTCCTATGGATCGTCGCACAGGCGCCCCCGGGCGTGATCTGCCGGCATACTTCGGGAATTGGTTTTCAGTCTGGAAGCGCTTCCGCCGATGGGCACTCAAAGGGGTCTTCGAAAAGATTTTCGAGACCTTGTCGGGCGAGCCAGGCTTCGAATACGCCCTCATTGATGGCACTATCGTCAAGGTCCACCGGACGCAACCGGACGCAAAAGGGCGACTCACAATCAGGGCATCGGCAAATCGCGCGGGGACTTGACCACCAAGGTCCTGGCGCTCGCAGATGCGCTGGGCAACCTGGTCCGCTTTCCACTTTCCGCCCACGTGCGCGCAACCGTTGGCGATCAGCCGTGGCAGTTCGGGGTAACCGGTGAAAATCCGACGGGCCTGGTCGAGCGTGTCATCCACGGTCAGAATCAGCAGCGGATACCAGTCAGCAGGCCGCCGGCAATCGAAGCCGTTGTAGGCAACCGATTTTCGAAAATCGAAAGCCTGGGACTTCCTGGACATGGGCCGGGACTCCGGAGAGCGGAGGACGGGCAAGCCCGGCGGGATCGCTCTCTCTCATCCTTCCGGGCTCGCCCGCGTCCCGGCCCAACACTCGCTTGGACGGGACGTCCTTGGCCGTGCGTCAGGAGCTTTCGCTTGCCGCGCTTGATCGTCGTCGAGACCGGCTTCGGCGATAGCGTCCTGCACTACCCCGCCGAAGCCGGCAACTTGACGTCTTTCGCAAAAGATTTTGTCGCAGTCGGAACAATTGGCTGATCCGGGTCATCTTTGTCTGTCACGTCGCACCTGACCGGGCTACGTTCGACCGCATCAGGCTGCCCCTCGACCGCGCCAGCCCGCCGAGCCTATCGATCATCGCCAAGGCCCAGGGCTTGTCCAAACAGACGGTATTCAGGTTGAAGCCGGACCCGCTGGCGGCGTTGGAGGCGTGGGGCTTGTGATGGATTGCCGATCAAATCGTGCGCCGCGATTTTTTGAGCCTCTACCCGCTCGCCTCAATCTTCGATTGAGCGTGAAGTCGGCCGGCGGCTCGGGCCCCCGCAGGTAGAACGAGTCTTCGGGCGCGAGGTTTCCGGCCGCCAGCGTTGGCCGGGATTTAGTCGATATCGCCCACGGATCCTGGACGTAGTGGAAATAGTTCGAGCCGACAGGCGCAGGCCCCAGGTGGTCGAATAGAAGTCCACGGCGCGATCGATTTTGGTGGTGAACGCGAGAATATGCGGCAAGCGGCGTGTACGCACGATTGGCGCATTCGCCCGCTCAGGCGCCCCGGCCACGCCCTCAGGCGATGACGACCAGGTGCCGCACGTCTTATGCGCAGGCGATGTTTTGACGGCGACCTTCATCTCGATAAGCAAGCCGGCAGGATCGCGAAACCAGAAGCCGTTGCTCTCGAATCCCTTCGGGGGATCGAGCAGCCGACGGCACTAGCTTCGGCACGCTCCTGCAGATAAGGAAAGTCGTCGGGGTAGCAGCCGAACGAGAGGTGATGAAGCTTCTTGCATTTGCCCACCAGGCGCCCCACTGCTGGTCATGACCGAATGTCTTGAGCCCGAGCGCGATGCCGGTGGCCTGAACAGCAAGGCCGAAATCCGAATAGAACCGTTGTGCCGGTGCCAAGCTCGGAACCGGGAGCACGAAATGGTCGAGCGAATGAAGGCCGAGTCCCTGATCGGAAGCGCGCACGTATCCTCGGATACCGGTCATGTTCGGTATCCTCTGGTTTTCGACTCCGGCGGGCTCAGTTGAAGATCTCGTAGAAGCCACACTTGCGTTGCAGCGGCGCATCGTCGATCTGCAGCAGAAAGGCCGGCGACCTGGTCCTGCGGTTGGAGAGCAGAATCTTGGCGCGGGTCGGGATCGCGAGGGTGTCACTATCGTCAAAGTTCAGCGTCACGCCGTCCACCTCAGCCTCACCTTCGCCTTCGACGACATGCAACACCGCGGAGGCGGAACGACACGGTGCCGCGACAGTTTCGCCCGGGCGCAGCATGATGGCGGAGAATCCCAGCACCGGCATACACTCGCGGCCGGTTTCGGGATTGATGTAGGCGAGTTGCACCAGTTCGCCCTTTGGCGTGACGTCGGCGAGCGCGAACAGCGCCTCGCTCACTTCCTTCCATGGGTAGCGCAACATCGGGTAGCGGGTGCGGCGGGCATCGAGCGAGCGATATGGCACAAGCCCGGCGCGCCGGTAACGCGATTGCGATGCATCCGGCTCGTTGCGGATGACCTGCCGCTCGCCTTCCACCGCATACGAGGCTTCGAGCGCCTGCAGGATCGGAAGATCGAGCGCATCGAGCCAGACCACCGGGCCCGTCCCGTCGTGACCGTGCTCGTGCCAGAGCCCCGACGGCGTGAGAATGAGATCGCCCTTTTCCATCGGGCATTTCTCGCCATGGACCACCGTGAAGCCGCCGCTGCCCTCGATGACCATGCGCGCGGCGCTCGGGCTGTGGCGATGGTTGGGGGCGGTTTCGCCCGGAAGGATCAGCTGCAGGCCGATGAAGATCGACGGCGTGGCCTTCATGCCGGCGAGGCCGAGGCCCGGATTGGCCAACACCAGCACCCGCCGCTCGGCCTTTTCGATCGGCGTCAATTCACCGGCCTTGATGAGGTCTGGCCTGACCTCGCGGTAGTGCCAGACAACCGGCAGGGTGCGCCGGTCGGGCTTATCGTGCGGTAGCGCTGTCCGCATCACCGGCCAGAGTGGGACGAGGTTCTTGTCGGTTAGACTTTGCCGGTGGTCGGCCGGCAGTTCGTGCAGGGTGGCAAGCGCGTTCATAGTCAGGTCCTCGCTGGTGCCGTATTTCTTCAGGCGGCCAAACCCGGTGCCGCCATTGAGCCATTGCGGGCCGCGTTGGCGCTTTCGCACCAGGACGGAGTTGCGGATTTACGTCGACAACGTGTTCATGCTGTACTGTTTTGTTGCGCGTAACTCGCAAAAGCACGCCAACATCCTACGCGACCCGTGAGTATCGGTCTCGATCGCAAGCGATGCCCCGCGGCCACAGCGACCTCGTCACGTTTTCGGAACGAGATCTTGACGGGCACATCGACAGTCTGCGCCATCGCTGGTAATGATCTTCCATGGTCGCCGCGCGTCCTCACGGATTCGACCCGCGGCGCAGTGGGGGTCGCGATAGGTTGAGACTACGAAAAGCCGATCCAGCGTCCGCCCCATGCTACGCCGAACCAAAGAAGGAGCGATATCAGCGCTGTAACCTTGCCCAACAATGGCCGATCCAAGGTCGCGCTTGTGCGTACTACGCGACGGCGGACGGTGAAGGCAAAAAGTAGGACCAGAAACAGCGAGATCATCTTCACCCAGAACGCAAAGCTCCCATAGCACTTTGTTGCTTCGCAGAGGAACAGCGGAATACCTGACGCGAACATTGAGGTCACGCCCAGAAGCAACCAGGGTTTGGTGTCTGCCGCGAGCTGCACGACTGGCTGTTTGATTAAGCCGACGCCCAGAAGGCGCAGATCCACGAGCAAGACGGCGCCCGCCGTCACTCCAAGACCAATCAAGTGAAAGGCTTCGATCACTGCGAAGAGCCACAGCGAATTTCGTACGCCCTCGCCGATTGATGTCTGGTAACACCACTCAAAAAACGGCAGCAAGGACATGAGTGCCCCCTATTGGCCGGCGACCCCGCCGGTCTACGAACAGGCGCATCACGCGGGCGCAGAGCTGCATTTTGCGATCGTAGCCGCGATGGCGCATTTGGCGCGCAATTCGGCGAGCGCTGGTTCCGATAAATACGTAGCTGCGTCTCAAGCAGTTGGGCTTTGATCTGGATCAAAGAACTTCGAGTCTCGATTTAAGGGCGAACCCCGGGGGAGGCAAATGTGTGGCCGTACTTGTTGGACACTGCGGCGGGCGATCAACGTCAAGCGCAGGGCCCCCGGATGCGCTTTGAGTTCACCATCACATCCACAGAACAGACAATCTTTGTCGGAGTAGTCGCACGGAAAGCCGCCGACACCAAGTTCTCGACGGCACAGCCGGTAAATGGTGCGGTTGGCGAGCTGCGCTGGGGTACCACCTGTCAGGTAACGAATCCGACCCAGCGCCCGCAGAAGATTATGCCGATCCGCAGGCCAGGGAGAGCGCGCCGGCCACACGCGCGCCTGCCAGAGTATCAGCAATTCGTGGACTCAGCGCGATGGCCGTGTGAAATCAGACGCGACTGTCCCAGAAAATTTTTTCCCGCAGCGAACTTTGCGACATCGCGATCGGGCTTTGATCTCAGAAAACAGCCCCATACGGGGCTTGCAGGTGGTTTGCGAAGTGATTGCACGCATCGCGCGAGAACGCCAGCCGTGCTGCCCCTCCGCCGACCACGATCAAACCGGCCGACCCAAATCCTCGCCAACCGCGAGCAGTCATTAAGGTTGGCAAATCCGCATTCGACACAGGCCCGCTTGGTTTCGTGGCTCGGTTCAGCAGCGCCATAGGCCACCTCTACGGTGCAGCCCAGTTATGCCGCAACGTTGCCAAATGGAGGTCGAGATCTCGTTCTGAGAAAGTGATGAGGTCACTGTGACCGAACCCCTTCGAATAATCCAGTACCGAGATGATCTCAGGAGCGATGCGTAGCAATACAACTTCGGTTGGCGAGGGCTGTGGCCTAACGCGCAGTGATCGGTCATCGCGAAGAACCGCCGGAGGCAAGGTTGCATACTCCGGAAATCTCTTCAGTCGCAGCCCGGCGACGTAGTCACGCTCGCTCTCGTCTGTGACAGCGGATGCTCTTGCTGCGAGCGAAAGGCCCTTTATCTCGAGGGGTATTTGAGCGTCGGTTCCGATTGACACTGACACCCGTGGGTCGCGCACAATGTTCGCGTATTTTTGTGAGTTGCGCGCGACAAAGCAGTAGAGCAGGAAGACGTTATTGACATAGCTGACGATTGTGGCCTGCGGCCAGCCATCGGACCGATTCGTAGCAATTGTCATGACGCGGTGCTCGTCGAGCAACCGAACGATGAGGTGCTTGAGGTTTGCCAAACGGCCACTCCGTATGTAAATCACTCCAATGGAATACAACCGTCGCTTTTAATTTGATCTAGATCAAAGACGGGTCAGAAGCGCCAAAGGCTTAGTGCTGTGCGGGCGGGATGAAATTCCTAACTCCGCCTAATCTTGACTGCCGTCCCGGCATTCGTCCCAATTATTCAATTCGCGCGCCCACCTGGAGTGCGGAAGTGCAACAGGGGCACAGCAGGCAAAAAATCACGGATTGGTTCCTTGATCCAAATCAATGAATGGCGATCAGATCGCCCAAACTTAATTAGGAAGAGCCAATCCACCGTCCCCCCACGCCACGCCGAACCACAGACCTAATGATGTGAGCGCCGTGAGTCGGCCCAGGGCCGGTCGATCGCAAGTCAAGCCAGTTCGTGCCACGCGGCGGCGAACCGTGAACGAAAAAGTAGCACCAGGAACAGCGCAATCATCTTCACCCAGAACGCAATGCTGTAATAGCACTTGATCGATTCGCAAAGGAACAATGGAATGCCAGTTACGAACATCAGGGTCACGCCACCAAGCAACCAAGGTTCGACATCTGCCGAGAGCGCCGGGACCGGCTGTTTGCTCAAGCCCAAGCCGAAAAGACGCAAATCCACCATCAACGCGGCCCCCGCCGTCAATCCAAGACGCAGGAGATGGAAGGCCTCGATCACAGGGAAGAGCCAAGTCGAATTTCGGATCCCCTCGCCGATTGGCGTCAGGTAGCACCCCTCAAAGAATGGCCAAAGACATTAGTTTTCCTTGCCGTAGATGCGCTCATTGAGGCGGCCCTCGCCGTTTACTCAACTCAACATAAGTCAAGAGGAACTGATCTTAAGTCTCGTGCAGGTCGCGCGTCTGACGCTCGGCCCACCACAAAACCAGGGCAAACCCGACAAACGCGACAATAACGGCGGTGAAAACGCTTTCGAGTGGCATGATTGTCCTCCATGAAAAAGATCATGGCCGCGCCGCGAGTCGCATCCTTGATCTAAATCAAACTTCTGAAGGGGCAATTGCCCGTAGGTGGAAGTTTGATCTATCTCAAAGAACATGTTTGTCGAACGCACAGAGTTTCTCCACGCCGCGCCGCCGTTCGCTGGAGGAGCCGATGCTGAGGAAAGAGCAAAACGAACTCATTACTCAAACGGGCCGCGGCACCTCGATGGGTCAGCTGTTCCGCAGCTATTGGACTCCGGCGCTGCTGGCGGAGGAACTGCCTGAAAACGAAAGCCCCCCTGTGCGGGTGAAGCTCCTTTCGGAGCGGCTGGTCGCGTTTCGCGACAGCCAGGGTCGCTACGGTTTGATCGACGAATTCTGCCCGCATCGCGGAGCGTCATTGTGGTTCGGACGCAACGAGGAATGCGGCCTGCGCTGCCCGTACCATGGCTGGAAATTCGACGTCACCGGCCAATGCATCGAGGTGCCGTCCGAGCCCGCCGAAAGCGGCTTTGCTAAGCGCATCAAGCTAAGATCCTATCCACTGGTCGAGCAAGGCGGTGTGCTGTGGACCTATATGGGACCGCCCGAGCGGACACCGCCGCTACCGCAGTGGGAGTTCTCGCTGGTGCCGGCCGCCCAGCGCTTCGTCTCGAAGCGCCTGCAGGAGTGCAATTGGCTGCAGGCCATGGAAGGCGGCATCGATTCGAGCCACGTATCATGGCTCCATCGCGCCAATGTGGTTTCCGACCCACTATTCAAAGGCGCCAAGGGCAATGAATACAACATGGGCGACATGAAGCCCGTGTTCGAAGTCGTGGAAAGCGCAGGCGGCCTCTATATCGGAGCGCGCCGCAATGCCGAAAACGACCAGTACTACTGGCGCATCACCCAGTACGTGCTGCCGTCCTTCACCATGATTGCCCCGCGCGGCCGCCACACGGTACACGGCCATTTCTGGATTCCCATTGACGACGAGAATTGTTGGGCGTGGAGCTACGACTACCGGCCCGACCGCGCCCTCACCGAGGGCGAGCGCGCCGCGATGGTCGATGGCAGGGGCGTGCACGTAAAATATGTGCCTGGCACTTATCGCCCGCTTGCCAACAAGGACAACGACTATCTGATGGACCGGGCCGCGCAGCGGGCCGGTGCCACCTACTCAGGCGTCGACGGCATCGCCATGCAGGACGCGTCGCTGCAGGAGAGCATGGGACCGATCGTCGACCGCACGAAGGAAAACCTAGTGTCCACTGACAAC
>JASHYD010000824.1 GCA_030043175.1 Xanthobacteraceae bacterium
TGATGGTGCTGCGCAATGCCGGGCCGATCGGTGCGCCCGGCATGCCAGAGGCGGGCGCACTGCCGATCCCGAAAAAACTCGGCGCCAAGGGCGTTACCGACATGGTGCGGATTTCCGACGCCCGCATGAGCGGCACTGCGTTTGGCACCGTGGTTCTGCACGTCGCGCCCGAAGCCTCGGCCGGCGGCCCGCTGGCGCTGGTGCGCGACGGCGAAATCATCGCGCTCGACTCGAGCAAGCGCCGCCTCGACCTCGAGGTCGACGACGCGGAGCTTGCAAGACGCCGCGCCCTTTGGAAGCCGCCCGCCACACCGGCGCGCGGGTATGCGCGGCTCTACGCGGAACGGGTCACCCAGGCCGACAAGGGCTGCGATTTCGACTTTTTGGCGGGATAGATCAATTCCTCTGCCGCGGGCGTCGAAAACGATGTGACATGGTCCGCGAGAGCACGATCCAGTAGCCACGCAGCCACCTCGCTCAAACGAGAGCTTTGGTGTTACTGGATGCTGTCGCGGGCATGCCGCGCCGAAGCTTACTGTCTGCACTTAGTGAACCGCCATGCCTCTCGAGCTCTCCCTCAATCTCGCAACCGTCCGCATGCAGTGGAAGCTGCCGCAGGCCGTGGAGGCGGCCGCCCGCCACGGCTTTTCGGGCGTCGCTCCGTGGCGCGAGATGGTGCAGGAGACCGGGATCACGGAGTCGGCCCGCATTTTCAAAGCCAACGGGATGCGAGTGACCGGCTATTGCCGCGGCGGGCTGTTCGGGGCCGGCGGTCGCAACAACTTCCAAGCCGCGATCGATGACAACGCGCGAATGATCGATGAGGCGGCGGCGATCGAGGCCGAAGGCATCGTCGTCATCGGCGGCGGCCTCGCGCCCGGCTCGCGCAATCTCGCCGATGCACGCGCGATGTTCGTCGAGGGCTTGGCCGCAGTGCTGCCGCACGCGCGGGCCTGTCGCATACCGCTTGCGCTCGAGCCGATGCACCCGATGTACGCGGCCGATCGCGGCTGCATCACCACGCTGCGGGAGATGCTCGATATCGCCGACACGCTTGGCAACGACGGATTAGGCATCGCGATCGACACCTATCATGTGTGGTGGGATCCGCAGTTGCGCCTCCAAGCCGCCCGCGCCGGCAAGCGGATCATCGCTCATCACATCTGCGATTGGCTGGTGCCGACGAAACACATGCTGACCGACCGCGGTATGATGGGCGATGGGGTGATCGATTTCCCGGCAATCCGGCAGATCGTCGAGGCAGCTGGTTACCACGGCATCCAGGAGGTCGAGATTTTTTCCGACTACTGGTGGGGCCGGCCGGGCGATGAGGTGCTCGCAACGGCCGTCGAGCGGTTCAAGAGGGTGTGCCAGGAGCCCGATTAATACGAGCCCGATTAATACGAGCCCGGCTCATCCGAGCCCGGCTCATACTCAAAACAGGTCCTGCAAAGCTCGGCCTAGACCTGACGTCGCGCGGTGTCATCCGCGCGAGAAGGTTCACTCCGCTGCTGCCGGCACCGCAACCGGCGCCTGCTGGTTTTCGACCACCGAACGCTGCGGATCGAGCCAGAAGGCCCAGATCACAGCGCCCCCCGCAAGCAGCACGGCCGCGATGAAGAACTGCGCATGCCAGTAGCCGTAATTGGCGAGGTAGCCGAACACTGAAGGCGACAGGGCGCCGCCGAAATTGCCGGCCATGTTCATCATCCCTGAGACGGTACCAGAATATTTGCCCGCGGTATCCATGGGGACCGACCAGGAGGGACCAATGGTGCATTCAAGGAAGAAGGCTGCCGCGGCCAGGCAATAAACAGCGCTATGGGCATCCTCGGTCAGCGCGGCGAACACGATAAACACTGCACAACCCAGCATGCCGACGATCGCAACAGAGCGCCGAGCGAATCTGGTGTTTCCGGTTTTGTGGAGCAACCAGTCAGTTGCCAGCCCGCCTACGGTGTTGCCAATGACCATGGCGAATAGCGGCACCGAGGTTAGTAAACGGGCCTCTTCAGCAGTGAGGTGCCGAGCGCCTACGAGATAGGATGGCAGCCAAGCCAGGAATATGTAGAGGCAGTATACGTAAGTAAAATAGGCGCACATGATCGCCCACATATTTGGCGATGACAGCAGCGTGCTCCACGGTACCTTCGCGCGCTCTTTCGACGAAGCGGCAGGGTTAAGCCTGCCTGTCTCATCGCGGCCGCGAATGTATTCCAATTCTGCCGGGTTGACGATGGCGTGGTCTTCCGGCAGGTCGCGGTAGCCCAGATACCACGCGATCGACCAGATGGCCCCAACAGCGCCGCAAATGTAAAACGCCCAACGCCATCCGAGCACGGCGATGATTGCGGTAATAATGGGCGGAGCAATTGCTGCTCCGAGCCTGCTTGCACTGTGAGTAAACCCCTGGCAGAAACCGCGCTCCCTTCGCGGATACCACATTTGCATCGCGCGCGTCGCGCCTGGAAACGCTCCAGCTTCACCGACGCCGAGCAGAAAGAGAAGGAGCATGAAGGAAACTGAGTTCGTTGCCAACCCAACCGCGGCGGTCATCAGCGACCAATAAGCGACGAGGGCGGCCAGAACCGCCCGCGGACCGAAGCGTTCGCTCAACCAGCCGCCGGGAACCTGGAACAGCGCATAGGCGAGGACGAACGAGCTGAAAATCCAGCCCATCGTCTTTTGATCAAAGGCGAATTCAGTGCGGATTTCGGGAGCCGTATTCGAGATGATGACCCGATCCAGGTAGGTGATGAGATACATCAGGCATATCAGCCCCAGGATGTACCACCGACCATAGCTGGCCTTTTTCTGTTCGGCTTGTGGCATGGTGGTTTCTCCTCCTCGACCCTCCACTCCTGCGCGTGCGGGGAGCGGTTCATTTTGCGGGTTTGTGGACCTGCTGCAAGCCGAATTGGCCAACGACCAGACATGTTGCAGCGCGGTGCGCGAATTTATCACATGGCGACGAGGCTGTTCGCGAGCAGCCGCGCCGCATGCACGGCCTCCCGCCCAGCACCGTCCTTGATCTGGTGACGGCAGGACGTGCCGTCGGCGACCACGATGGCGTCGGCGGGCGCCTGTCGCACCGCCGGCAGCAGGGACAGCTCGCCCATCGCAAACGACACATCGACGGTCTGCGAGTGGTAACCGAAGCTCCCGGCCATGCCGCAGCAGCTCGAATCGATCGTCTCGACTTCGATATCCGGAACGAGCCGCAGCGCCGCCTCGACCGCTCCCATGGCGCCGAAGGATTTTTGGTGGCAATGGCCATGCAGCAGGACGCGGCGGTGCAACGGGGCGAGCGGCAGCGCGAGTCGGCCGGCGCTGCTTTCACGCGCCAGAAACTCCTCGAATAAAACTGCATGGTCGACGATGCGCGCGACTCGCTCGTCCCCCATCATGGCCGGGATTTCATCGCGAAATGCGAAGATGCAGCTCGGCTCAAGTCCGACCACCGCCATGCCGTTTTCGACAAAAGGTTCGATCGCCGCGACCGTTCGTTCGGCCTCCCGGCGCGCCTCGTCTACCTTGCCGACCGCGAGAAAAGTGCGCCCACAGCATAGCGGACGGCGCGAGCCATCCCGCGGCCTCGCCTGCTCGACCCGGTAGCCGCCTGCATGGAGGACCTTCACGGCGGCACGGAGATTTTCAGGCTCGAAATAGCGGTTGAAGGTATCGGCGAAAAGCACGACGTCGCGGCGACTTCCCCCGGCGGCATTGTCACGCCACCCCCGACTGCCGCTGGCACCGCGACCCTCCCGCTTCAGAGCAGGGCGTACCCCCTCTCCAAATCGCGACCGGTCGGGGGAGCCGGCAGGATCGGCAAACCAATCGCTCCGCCAGCGCGGGAGGCTACGCCGGGCCGAGAATCCTGCCAGCCGCTCGGAGAGCTTCGCGGCGCCCGGCAGGCTGTCGCGCAAATTGAAGAGCCAGGCAAGACGCGCCGCCATGGGTGCGTAACGCGGCAGGTAGCCGACCAATCTGTCGTGCAGCGAAAGTCCGTGCTTTGCGGCCCTCGCCGCCAAGACCTCGATCTTCATGCGCGCCATGTCGACGCCGGTCGGGCATTCGCGGCGGCATGCCTTGCAGGAGACGCACAGCTTCATGGTCTCCGCCATCTCGTCTGACGCGAGCGCATTTGCGCCAAGCTGACCCGAAACCGCAAGACGTAGCGTGTTGGCGCGGCCTCGCGTAACGTCCCTCTCGTCGCGGGTTACGCGATAGGACGGGCACATCACGCCGCCGGCCAGCGCACGGCAGGCGCCGTTGTTGTTGCACATCTCGACGGCGCCCTGGAAACCGCCGCCGGCCCCCGGATACGCCGACCACTCGAGGGCGGCCGTCATCGGCTTGCCGCGATAGCCGGGACCGTAGCGGAAATTGACGCGATCGTCGAATTTGGGCGAGCGTACGATCTTGCCGGGATTGAACAGATGGCCCGGGTCGAAGCGGTCCTTGACGTCCTCGAAGGCGCGCACGAGGCGCGGGCCGAACATCGCTGCGTGGAATTCCGAGCGCACCAGCCCGTCGCCGTGTTCGCCTGAATGGGAGCCCTTGTATTCGCGTACGAACGCGAAGGCCTCCTCGGCGATCCTGCGCATCGCCTGCCTGTCCTTCTCCAGGCGCAGGTTGAGGATCGGGCGCACGTGCAGGCAACCGACGGACGCATGGGCATACCAGGTGCCGCGCGTGCCGTTTTTTTCGAACACCTGCGTGAGCCGCTCGGTGTATTCGGCGAGATGCTCCAGCGGCACTGCGCAGTCCTCCACGAAAGAGATCGGTTTGCCCTCCTCCTTCATGGACATCATGATATTGAGACCTGCCGTGCGCACTTCGGTAATGGCGGCCTGCAATTTCGGATCGAGCACCTCGACCACGCCACCCTGCTTCGGGCCGACGTTATCCCACCGATAGCCGAGGTCGCCCATCAAGGCCTCGAGTTGCTCCATGCGCTCAAGATTTTCGTTCCACTCGTCCTCCGCGAATTCGACCAGCAGGATGGCGTCGGGCGCACCGCGTACGAACGCCTCGATGGTGGGGCGGAACATGTCGATATTGCGGGCGAGCTCAATCATTGTGCGATCGACCAGCTCGACCGCGATGGGCTTGAGCTTGACGATATGCTGGGCCGCGTCCATGGCGTCATAGAAGCGGCCAAAGTGACAGGCGCCCAATGCGCGGCGTCCAAGCAGCGGCCACAGCTTGAGTTCGATCCTGGTCGAGAATGCGAGCGTGCCCTCGGAGCCGACCAGGATCTGGGCCAGATTGTGGACCGGAGCGTTAGCGGCGAGCGCATCGAGATTGTAGCCGCCGACGCGACGCTGCACCTTCGGAAAGCGCGCCGCGATCTCATCGGATTCGCGCGCTCCGATCGCCAATAGGTCCTCGGCCAGCTGCCGCGGCGGCGAGCCGGCCGGCAGGTCGCGCAATCCCGCGCCGACCGGCCCGAAATGGGCGGCGGATCCATCAGCCAGTATGGCATCGATCGAGAGCACGTTGTCGCGGGTCACGCCGTAACGCAGCGATCGCGCACCGCAGGAATTGTTACCGGCCATGCCGCCGAGCGTGGCGCGGGAGGCCGTCGATATATCGACCGGAAACCATAGCCGGTGAGGTTTGAGCTGGCGATTGAGCTCGTCGAGCACGATGCCAGGCTCGACCACGCAGCGGCGCCCGGCTACGTCGAGATCGAGAAGGCGAGTGAGGTATTTCGAGCAGTCGACCACAAGGGAATGGTTGACGGTTTGGCCGCTCTGTGACGTCCCGCCCCCGCGTGGCAACACCGAGATGCCGTCAGCCCGCGCGAGCGCGATCGCCCGTTCCACCTCCGCGATGGATCGCGGCGCCACCACGCCGATCGGCATCATCTGGTAGTGGGAAGCGTCGGTCGCGTATCGGCCGCGCGTAAAGCGATCGAACCACACCTCGCCGCTGATCTCGCGCTTGAGCCGGTGCTCAAGTCCGGGCGCTGACACTACCGTCATATCACGTTTGCCGCTATTGACCTGGGTAATACTGCACTTGGGTCACCGCCCACCAGCTTCTGATCGGACTTGACTGACTCTCGCATTCGTCCTTGATGACAGCAAGGTCCAAGTCCATTCGCGAAAAAAGGTTCATTTACGCATGTCCAAGAATTCGTCGCGCACCGCCGGCCGCCATTTCCTGCAGATTCCAGGGCCGACGCCCCTGCCGGATCGCATTCTGCGCGCCATGGACACCCCGATCATCGACCACCGCGGACCGGAATTCGCCAAGCTCGCGAAACGCGTGCTGGAGGGTATCAAGACAATCTTCAAGACCACGAGCCCTGTCATCATTTACACGGCGACCGGGACAGGGGCTTGGGAAGCGGCCCTGGTCAATACGCTTTCGGCGGGCGATCGCGTGCTGATGGTGGAAACCGGCCAGTTCGCGACACTGTGGAAGAACATGGCTGCAAAGCTTGGCCTGAGGCCAGAGTTCATTCCAACCGATTGGCGCACCGGCGCCGACCCGGCCGTGATCGAGGGGAAGCTTAAGGAGGACAGGGCGCACGAGATAAAAGCGGTGTGCGTTC
>JASHYD010000825.1 GCA_030043175.1 Xanthobacteraceae bacterium
GAAGGCGCATTCCAATGCGGTTTCTGTACGCCGGGCTTTGTGCTGATGGTCAAACGGCTGCTCGACGAGCATCCCGACCCGGACGACGAGCGCATCCACGACTACCTGTCGGGCAACCTCTGCCGGTGCGGCGCCTATCCGGAAATCGTTCGGGCCGTGAAGTCAGCCGCCCACAAGCGTCGGGCCGGCACGTCGGCTTGACGACGCGGGCGGGCTTGTGTCGGCGAGGCCGCGATGAGCCTCGCGGACGCGTTCGGCCCGATCCGTGTTGGGCCGTGACACGCCTCATTAGCCCGTCAAGAATCCGCCTCCCCTCCGGCACGCTCGAGGCCACGCTTGAGCAGCGTCACCGCGCCCGGCGGTAGATCGAGCTTGCTCGCGTGGGCACGGCCCTGCGCAGACATCTTGTTCCAGGTCTGCGCGAGAATTCTCGCAAGCTTGGCATCCTCGGTCTTGCCCATGAAATCCGCGAGATAGTGCGTGAGGAAGACGACGCAGGCGACGTCTTCAAGCATCTGCGCCTCGGGGTCCCTGCGCAGCCGTTCCTTGCGTACGAGCGCGCCGACCCGGGCGGCCTCGAGCGGCTGATAGCCGTTGGCAGCCATGATCTCACCTAATCGGCGAGCGTGAAATTCCTTGAGGTCGTTGCGCCAGTTGAGATAGCCGGCACGACCCGGCGGATAGCCGGCGCGCGGTGACGTAAAGCGCTCGATGTGCTGCCCGCGCGCCGCGATCCGCAGCAGCTCCGACGCATTCGGGGCCATTCCGGCGAGGGCAGCACTCATGCGCTGACCATACAAGAGTTCCACCGGCACTCCGCGGCCGTCGATCTCAACGATGTTGGGATCGCGAGCAAGTGCCTCATTGATCGCCGCGATGACATCGTCGAAGCGCATTCGATCGCTGGTCATGAGATGCTATCGCACCACGCCCGAAATGCAGCATGCTTTGTGGTGCGGCGCCCGCACGCGATCTTTCAAATAGCACCGCGCTTCGGGGCCGAGATAGCCGGGCCGTACATAGGTCCAGGCGCGGCATTGGCTGTCGGCGTCGCAGGCCGCTTTGCAAGTCTCACCGGTCGCACTGGAGGCCACTTCGATATTGCGGTAGTCGCCGCCGGTCCGATCGATGGAAAACTCCCGCATGCCGTGGCGAGGTTCAATGACGCCGGAGCCGCGGACGCCGGATGCGGAGGCGCTGTCCTCCACCCGCGGCGGCACCTGGCCCTTGAGCCAGCACACCGCCGCGCGGTCGGCAGCCGGGTAGCTGAAGCTCCAGGCCCGGCAGCGGCTATCGCGGTCGCATCGGGCCGCACAGATGGCGGGATCGCCGGATCGGACCGGAAAGCTCGTGTAGTCGCCGCCACGGCGGTCGAATCCCACCTGCGCGCGGGATGCTGACGGCGGCAGGCACAGGACAACCGCAACCGTCATCAGCGCCATCGAAACCCGAATCATCCAACGCCCGTGAAGCTGCCGGGGCCGCCACAGCCCCGCCGAAAGTCGGCGGATGGTAGAGAATTGGCTGCGATGAGGCGAGAGGCTCCTGACGAGAGCGTCCGCCGCGATTTGCCGCGCCTGACCGCCGGGGGGCCTGCCGCCCCTCCCCCGCATGCGCGGCTGCCGAGGAGGGTCGGGGAAGCGGACGTCTCGCCAGCGGCCTCAATCGCTCGCATATGGTAAACGACCGGCCTTGCTTCGGTCCCGGCGGCGCCGAGCGCGCGCGGTTGGCCCTACCACTTGAGGAGTCGGCGATGGATCAAACTCACGGCAGCGGCCTGTTGGTGTTGCCTTTGCTGCTGCTCGCGGTTGCCGTGATCAGCGTGCCGTTGGGGCGGCTGCTGCGGCTCTCCCCAATCGTCGCCTATCTGGCGGCGGGGGTCGTGGTCGGCCCATTCGGGCTCGCGCTCGTGCGCGAACGCGAAACGATCGTCGCAGTATCCGAGCTGGGGGTTGTGCTGCTGCTGTTTCTGATCGGGTTGGAGCTTGAATTCTCGCGATTGGTGGCGCTGCGACGCGCTATTTTCGGGCTTGGGGCAGCGCAGCTCGCGTTGACCGCGACGGTACTCGGCGGCCTCGCCTTCGCGCTGGGGCTCACAGGGTGGCGCGGCGCCATTATCGCCGGCCTCGCGCTCGCGATGTCGGCCACATCGATCGCGCTGAAGATTCTGGAGGAGCGCGGCCAGTTGCAGCAGGCTTATGGCCAGCGCGCCTTCGCGATATTGTTGTTCCAGGACATGTCGGTCGTGCCGATCCTCGCATTGCTACCGTTGGTTGCGCCTGGGGCAGATAGTCATATGACTGACTTTCTGGGGACCATGGTCGCGGTCGGCCGCATTGGTGCTTCTATCGCCGCGGTGGTCATCGCTGGGCGTTACCTGCTCAATCCGTTTCTGGCCCTGCTCGCCGGGACGGGAGCGCGCGAAGTGATGACGGCGGCCGCCCTTTTGGTCGTGCTCGGGGCTGCGGCGCTCATGCAGTTTGCCGGCATGTCGATGGCGCTCGGTGCGTTCCTTGCCGGCGTGCTACTGGCCGAATCGAACTATCGTCATGAGCTTGAGGCCGACATCGAGCCGTTCCGCGGGCTGCTGCTTGCGCTGTTCTTCATGAGCGTGGGCATGTCCATCGACATGCAGGTGGTCGCCGCTAACCTTGTTCTGATCGCTGCTGCCGCCACCGTTATCACTCTCGTCAAGGCTGGCATCGTAGCGCTGCTGTTTCGCGCCACCTGCCCGCATCCGGACGATGCGCTGCGCGCCGGCTCGGTCCTCACGGCTGCGGGCGAGTTTGCCTACGTGCTGATTCCATTCGGCGTCACGCTGAGCGTCATGGCGGTGCGCGAGGCGAGTCTGTTCTCCGCGATCGCGGCCGTCACCATGTTGATGGGGCCGCCCGTGGCCTCGCTCGCCGATCAGATGCTCGCCCGCCTGGATCGCAACCGCCTCCCCGAGCCGGCCGCTCTCGAAGGCGTCACCGGGACGGCGCTCGTTATCGGTTTCGGCCGTTTCGGCCAGCTGGTGTCACAATGCCTGCTTGCCGAAGGCGTGGACGTCGTGACCATCGACAACGATCCTGAGATGATCGCCAACGCCGGTCGGTTCGGCTTCAAGGTCTATTATGGCGACGGCGCGCGTCTCGATGTGCTTCGCGCCGCCATCCGCGCGGAGGTGCGGCTCGTCGCCGTCTGCGTCGACAAGCGCGAGGCCGCCAACCGTATTGTCGATCTGGTACGCACCGAATTTCCCGGCCTCAAGCTCTATGTCCGTTCTTACGATCGTCGGCACACCCTGGAGCTGCTCGCCAAGGGCATCGATTTCGAGATACGGGAAACCTTCGAATCGGCGATCGAGTTCGGGCGCGCGGTGCTTGAGGGGCTTGGGCTCGCCCATGAGCGCGCTGTGGAGGTGGCGGACTATATCCGCCAGCGCGACATGGATCGCCTTGCCTTGCAACAGGTCGAAGGGATCGCGGCCGGCCGCGACCTCGTGTGGAAGCAACGCGTGCGGCCGGAACCGCTGAGCGAGCCGGTACGCAAATCCGAGGCGCTCAATGCGGAGGCGCGCGAACTCATGAGATCTCAGACCACCGCTGGCTAGCGCCGCAGCCGCGTTGTTCCGGCATAGCCCGCAACGCCAGCCCTCGCGGCCGCGGCGCACCGCGCGACCATGATCGGATTAACAGTCGATTGCGCCGGCCAACGACGGGGCGCCCACAAATCGTCGCTCCACTGTCCTTTGGTGCCTAGCCTCGCAGCACGCCACCCACGCGCTTGCCGACCTCGGCGACGATCTTTGCCGAGACGGCTTCGATCTCCTGGTCCGTCAAGGTTTTTTCGCGCGGCTGCAAGGTCACGGCGATGGCGACTGATTTCTTCCCCGGATCAATCCCTGCGCCTTCGTACCGGTCGAACACCGTAATGCCGGCGATCAGTTTGCGGTCAGCCCCCTGGGCGGCGCGCACGAGATCGCCGGCCTTGACGACGCGGTCCACAATGAACGCGAAGTCGCGCTCGACCGGCTGGAACGGCGAAAGCTCCACAGGCGGCTTAGCGCGGGTCGGTCTTGCCTTTGGCTCCGGCAGGCGATCGAGGATGATTTCGAGGGCAACCAGCGGTCCTTCTGCGCCGAGCGCTGCGAGGATGCGCGGGTGCAGCTCACCGAAATGCCCAAGCACGTTGTGCGGCCCGATCTGGATCGTGCCGCTGCGTCCCGGATGCAGCCATGAAGGGCCGCCCGGAACAACCTGCAGCGCCTGCATCGGGGCGCCAGCCGCGGCGAGCACAGCAAACGCATCGGCCTTAACATCGAAGGCATCCACTGGCCTGGCGCCGACCGCCCAATGGCGTGACCAGCCGGACGGCTTGGCGAGGCCCCGGCGCACGCCGCTCGCGGCGACGAACTGGTCTTGCGGCCGGTCACCGCGGAAAATCTGCCCCACCTCGAACAGGGCAACGTTTCCATAGCCGCGATCGGCGTTTTTCTGTGCGGCAGCGATGAGACCTGCAACGAGGCTCGGCCGCATGTCGGACATGTCCGCCGCAATGGGGTTAGCGATCGCAAGCGCAGGCTCACCGCCGCTGAACAACTCCGCCTGCAGTTTCGCGACGAAGGACCACGTCACGGCCTCCACGAGACCGCGGGCCGCCAGGGCACGCCTCGCTTTTCTCGTCCGATTCTGCAACACCGTGAGGACCGGCCGGCGGCCGGTATCGCCGCGTTCGAATGGCGTCATCGGTACGCAATCGACGCCGACGATCCTCACGATCTCCTCGACGATATCGGCCTTGCCGTGCACGTCGGGCCGCCACGTCGGCACCGCGACCCTGATGACAGGCGCAGTGCCCGCGACGACAAAGCCGAGCCGGCTGAGCACGCGCCTAATCTCCGCGACGGGCAATTGGAGGCCGGCAAGACGCTCCACCTCGTCGAGCGGGAAGTCGATCAGGCGGTCCGGGATATCAACTTCGCCCGCGCATGTGATGGCTGACGGCGTTCCGCCGCAGATGTCGAGAACCATCCGGGTCGCGAGCTCGAGACCCGGCAGCATGAAGGCGGGATCGACCCCGCGCTCGAAGCGGTAGCGCGCGTCGGAATTGATGTTGAGCTTGCGGCCAGTGTGCGCAATGTTCATTTCGTCCCACAGTGCGGACTCAATCAACACATCGGTTGTGGCCTCGGTACAGCCGCTGGCTTCGCCGCCCATGATGCCCGCAAGCGACTCGACGCCCCGCTCATCGGCAATGACGCATATCGAGTCGTCGAGCAGATAGGTCTTGCCGTCGAGCGCCAGCAGGGATTCGCCCGAGCGACCGCGGCGCACGACCAAATCGCCCTCGACTTTGGCGGCGTCGAACACGTGCAGCGGCCGGCCGCGATCATAGGTGATGTAGTTGGTGATATCGACCAGAGCATTGATCGGCCGCAGGCCGATGGCAGAGAGCCGGCGCTGCAGCCAATCAGGGCTCGGGCCATTGCGGACGTCGCGCACGAGGCGGAGCGCGAAGCCACCGCAAAGCGAAGGCGTGGCGCCGAAATCGAGCGTGACACTGACCGGGCAGGGGAAGGCGCCGGCAACCGGCTTGATCGCCGCATCCTTGAACTTGCCCATATCGGCGGCGGCGAGATCGCGGGCGATGCCGTGGATGCCGGCGCAGTCCGGCCGGTTCGGCGTGAGATTGATTTCGATCACCGGATCGTCAAGGCGCGCCCATTGCGCATAGCGGGCGCCGACAGGCGCGTCGGGCGCCAGATCCAAAATGCCGTCGTGGTCGTCGGACAGTTGAAGCTCGAACCCGGAGCACAACATGCCACGGCTCTCGACCCCGCGGATCATGCCGACAGCGAGCGTGATGTTCTTGCCCGGAATGAAGGTACCTGGTGGCGAGAACACGCCCTTCATGCCGGCGCGCGCATTGGGAGCTCCGCACACCACCTGCACGGGATCGCCTGATCCGGTGTCGACCATGCACACGCGCAGCCGGTCCGCATTGGGGTGCTGTTCGGCGGAGATGACCCGGGCAATGGTGAATGGTGCCAGCGCCGCTGCCTTGTTCTCCACGCGCTCGACCTCAAGGCCGATCATTGTGAGCTTCTGCACGATGGCGTCGAGCGGCTGGTCCGTGTCGAGGTGGTCCTTGAGCCAGGACAGTGTGAGTTTCATGGCACATCCTCGCGAGCGGCGTGCCCCGGCGCGCGGCGGGGGGTTCGGGAAAAGGTCCCCCAGCCGCCAAGCTCCACAGCGACTTGTTCGAGCACGCCCGCGTTGTTCTTCATAATGTCGAGAGGGTTGAAACGAACAGCACCGCAACGCTGCGCCGCGAGATATGTGTCTCGCCGGGCATCGCGCAGGACAGCTTTGGGTGCGAAATGTTGGCCGCCATCGACGTCCACGGTCAAGTTAGCCGCATGACAAACCGAATCGATGACGCAGGGACCATCGGCGGCTTGTCTTCGCGAGCTTACGCTCTGAAACCTCCGTCCACGCACGTTGCGCCAGATGATGCGCTCGGCCTCGGTCATTTCGCGGCGCACAGCCCTCGCAGCGCCCCGCTGCTTTTCCGAGACATGCCATTTCGGCTTCTGATCAACCATCTGATTCGCCCTGCCGCGGATCGGGCCCCTCCCTAACCCCTCCCCGCAAGCGGGAGAGGGGACTTCTCTGGGCTCATCACCCGTCCTCACTCATGGGCTCAGTCCGCCCGCCAGCGTCGGATAATCGAGCGGCCGGAAGCCGTAGTGGGAGAGCCACCGCACGTCGGCCTCGAAGAAGGCGCGCAGATCATGCATGCCGTATTTGAGCATGGCGATGCGATCAATCCCCATGCCCCAGGCGAATCCCTGATACCGGTCGGGGTCGATGCCGCAGTTGCGCAGCACGTTCGGATGCACCATGCCGCAGCCAAGAATTTCCAGCCAGTCGTCACCCAGGCCGAAGCGGATCTCGCCTCTGTCGCGGCGACACTGGATATCGACTTCGAGCGAGGGCTCGGTAAACGGAAAGAACGACGGACGGAACCGCATTTTCACATCGTCGACCTCAAAAAACGCTTTGCAGAACTCCGCAAGAATCCACTTCAGGTGACCGAGATGGGAGTTCTCGTCGATGACCAGACCCTCGACCTGATGAAACATTGGCGTATGGGTTTGGTCGCTGTCGCGCCGATAGGTGCGGCCCGGGCAGATCACCCGAATCGGCGGCTTCGTCGCCAGCATTGTGCGTACCTGCACGGGCGACGTATGGGTGCGCAGAAGCAACCGCGAACCGCCGGGCTTCGCATGAAAAAAGAACGTATCGTGCATCTCCCGCGCCGGATGGCCCTCTGG
>JASHYD010000826.1 GCA_030043175.1 Xanthobacteraceae bacterium
AAACCACGGTCCTGCGCCTGGCGATTTCGAACATCTTCCGACCCGGCGCCCTGACTCCGACCATCGTGATGTCACTCGGGCTTGGGCTCGCATTGCTCGTCGCCGTCCTCGAGGTCGACGCTACCTTGAGCCAGCAATTCGCAGCGGCAATCCCCGAGCGGGCGCCGTCATTCTATTTCATCGACATTCCATCTGACATCGTCGAAAAATTTGACAGCTTCGTGCACGATGAAGCTCCGCGCGCAAAGCTCGAACGCGTGCCGATGCTGCGCGGGCGCATCGTCAGCGCAAGGGGCGTGCCGGCCGAAGACCTCAAGCCGAAACCCGAGGCCGCGTGGGTGCTGCAAAGCGACCGCGGCATGACCTACACGTCGCAGCTGCCGACGGGATCGCGCCTGGTTGCCGGCGAATGGTGGTCGCCCGATTACTCCGGTCCGCCCCTGGTGTCATTCGAAAAGCAGATTGCCGATGGCCTCGGCCTGAAGATCGGCGATGAAGTTACCGTCAATGTGCTGGGACGCAATCTCACCGCCCGCATCGCTAATCTGCGTGCGGTGGATTGGAATTCGCTTGCCATCAATTTTGTGCTGGTTTTTTCGCCCACTGCGCTGCGCGGCGCTCCGCATACCGAGATCGCCACGGTGACTTATCCCGGCGGCGGCACTGTCGCGGAAGAGATTGCATTATTGAAAGCGGTAACGGATGCGCTCCCAGGGATAACCGCGGTCCGTGTCAAGGACGCGCTCGACACCGTCGCCAGCGTCGTCATGAAGCTTATGCTGGCGGTGCGCGCCGCGAGTTCACTCACTCTCATCGCAGCGGTGCTGGTGCTGGGCGGTGCGCTAGCGGCCGGCCATCACCATCGTGTTTACGACGCCGTTATCCTCAAGACGCTCGGTGCCACCAGAATTCAGCTGATTGCGGCTTATGCGCTCGAATATTTGTTACTTGGCGCGGCGACGGTTCTCTTCGGTGTGGCGGCCGGATCGGTGGCCGCCTGGCGCATTGTGGTGGACCTCATGACGCTGCCATTTCACTGGCAGAGTGGGCCAGGCTTGGCGGCGGCGGCAATTGCCGTCGGCGTCACGATCGCTTTCGGGCTCATTGGCACCTGGCCGGCGCTCGGTCGCAAGCCAGCCACCGTGCTGCGGAATTTATAAAGATTTTACGTAAATAAATTCAGCGACGATCGGTCGCGATCACTTTTGTCCGTGCGGTAAGGTGCCGCCGCCTGCCGCCCTTGAGATGTATTAAAGCTCCGCCAATATCGATCTCCGACGGATACTCCGGCGGGTCGTGGGGCGTCCCGGTCGGGCGGTTTGCTCGTTGCCAGACGTTCGATCCGGGGTTCGATCATGGCGCAGTTAAATCGTGACATTTCCAGCGCGACGCTTGGCGCTCCGGTTGGCGCTTCGGTTGGCGCTCCGGTTGGCGCTCCGGTAAGCCGCGCCGAGGCGGACGCCATCGATGCGGGGCTCCGCGCCCATCTGCTTTGCGTCTACAACTACATGGTTTTGGGTTTGGCCGTCACCGCCATTGCGGCTCTCGGCATTTATGTGATCTCGGTGACGGACGACGTGACGGCAGCCGCAAAAGTCTTGCGCGGCGGCGCCGAAAGCTCGGCACACCTCGCCGGCAACCTCTATCTTACTCCGCTTGGCTATGCATTATTCGCGAGCCCGCTGAAATGGGCCATCATTCTGGCGCCGCTCGCGCTTGTGTTCGGTTTGAATTTCGGCATCGCGCGGCTGCGCCCGGCGGTCGCTCAGCTTCTATTCTGGCTCTATGCGGCGCTGATCGGCGTGTCGCTCGGCTCCGTCTTTATGATCTACACCCACACCTCAGTGGCGCGCGTGTTTTTCATTACCGCAGGTTCGTTTGGCGCGTTGTCGCTGTGGGGCTACACCACCGGGCGGGATCTGACCGGAATAGGCTCGTTTCTGCTGATGGGCCTGTTCGGGATCGTCATCGCCGGGATGGTCAACCTGTTCCTGGCGAGTTCGGCTTTGCAATGGGTCGTCTCGGCAGTCGGCGTGCTGTTATTCTCCGGCCTCACCTTGTGGGATACGCAACGCCTCAAGAGAGAGTACATCTATGGCGCGATGGATGGCGACACCGCCGAGCGGACCGCGATAATCGGCGCGCTATCCTTGTACCTCGATTTCGTCAACCTGTTCGCCATGCTGGTGCAGCTGTTTGGGGAGCGCGAGGACTAATCGCAGCCCGCGCTACGGCCCTGCTGCGGCCGGGCGAGCGCGCGCCGGTGCCCTCAACTAAATCGTCGCAGCCGTCTTCTCGACGCGATTGCTAAGTACTACACTAGGGGTTGTCTCGGTGCTTGCGCTCGTCGCCACACCCCTGCCGCCCACAGGCCATTCTGGGCGAATGAAAGGACGCATCGATGTCGAATTTCGACCGGAACTATGCCCCGTTTCGCGGCGTAGCGACCGATCGCGCGGTCGCATACGATATGGGCCTGCGCGCCCATATGATCCGCGTCTACAACTACATGGCTGGCGGCGTTGCGCTTACCGGTGCGGTCGCATGGCTCACTTACCAGATGGCCGTCGTCACCAGTGCCTCCGGAGCCATCGTGGGTTTGACGCCGTTTGGAGTGGCGCTATTCGGCAGCCCGTTGAAGTGGCTGGTCATGCTTGCACCACTCGGCTTCGTGTTCTTCATGAGCTTCCGGATCGGTTATATTCAAGCCTCGACCGCACGGCTCTTGTTCTTTGCCTTTGCGGCGGTCTTCGGACTGTCCTTCGCGACGATCTTCATGGTCTTCACCGCGACCTCGATTACGAGAGTGTTCTTCATAACGGCTGCCGCGTTTGGCGCGCTCAGCCTCTACGGCTACACGACGTCCCGCAGTCTCGATGCGATGCGTTCGTTCCTGTTCATGGGCCTGATCGGCCTCCTGATTGCGATGCTGGTCAACCTGTTTTTGGGAAGCTCGATGCTGCAGTGGATGATTTCGATCGTCGGGGTCGGGATCTTTGCCGGGTTGACCGCCTACGACACGCAGGCGATCAAGGAGATGTATGACCCGATGGATGACGGCACGCTCGGGGCACGCAAGGCCGTGATGGGGGCGCTGAAGCTCTATCTCGACTTCATCAACATGTTCTCGTTCCTGCTCCAGCTCATGGGCGATCGCCGCTAGTAGTGCTCCTTTTAGTCAAGTCGAACAATTTACTGCAGTCGTGGCCGGGCTTGTCTCGGCCACGCACGTCTTTGCTGGACGCTCTCCGGCACTTGGCGAGGCCGCCTGCCCGCGTCATCGGCAAATCATGATCCGCCCAATTATCCGTCCGGCGACCGCAGCCGACATCCCCGCCATCACGACGATCTACGCACATGCGGTGAAATACGGAACCGCAACGTTCGAGACCGAACCGCCGAGCGAACGGGAAATGACGGATCGTTTTCGCGCCCTTGCCGAAGGAGGCTTTCCGTATTTCATCGCGGCAGGAGACGGCAAGGTCTTGGGCTACGCCTACGCGGGTCCATACCGCACGCGGATCGCCTACCGTTACAGCCTCGAAAACTCGATCTATGTCGCCCCGGACTGCCACAGACACGGCATCGGGCGCGCGCTCATGGACAAGCTGCTTTCAGAGGCCGACGTTCGCGGATTTCGCCAGATGATCGCTGTGATCGGGGACTCCCAGCAAGTCGCTTCAATCGGCCTGCATCGGGCCGCAGGCTTTAGCGTCGTGGGGACGCTTCGGGCGGTCGGCTACAAGTTTGGCAGGTGGCTAGATACCGTACTAATGCAGCGCCCGTTGGGTCCGGGAGCTACCACATTGCCATAGTTTGCGGACTTTGCCGCTCTAATGCCTACGGTTAAAACACCGCATACTACCGACGAAGCACCGCTTGGTTGGGCGCGTTTTTTTACGCCGGTCCCGGGTCACGCACCGAACGAGTGGTCGGACACCCGGTTAAGGCGGCACGAGACGGAGCGAGCGATCGATAGCCCGCAGCACCCGGTCGAGTTCGTGTCCACGCCGAACGATGAGCCCGGTTGCCGAAATCACGCTGTAGATTCCTTGCCTCCGTGCCAACGGAGGATTTTTTTCAATGCGGTATATCGGCATTTCGGAAGATCGGCGGAATATCGAAAAAACCGCCCGATCCTTCAGGAAGTCGATGGTGTAGTCCCGCCACTCGCCTTCCGCAACCTTGCGTCCGTAGAGACCGAATATGCGGCCGAGTTCGCGCCGATCGAAGGTGACTTGGGCGGCAGCCTGAGCGGCGGGAAACGCGCCGGAACGCTCGCCGCCCGGCGACTGGCTTGGATCGATTTCGCCCGGTGCCATGGGCGCCTCCTTTAATCGTTCTGTCATGATCCGAAATCGGTCGGGCCGCAAGAGCTATCCTCGGGCTCCCTTCCACGCGCCGTGTCGCGCCGGAGCGCCAGCACGGCAAACCTTCGAGATCGCAGCCGCCGCTCGATTGAGGGAGTGCGCCCGCCCGCTGCCGCTGATTCTGGACCCGCGGTTGCGTGAGCGTCGACGTAAGGGTTTGAAGCGACCGCCATACCGCACTGCAGTGTGGGCGGTTGCAATCACGCTTTCGTTAACCGATTCATAGTGCTGCCAAAATTCAGCCTCGTCCCAGTCGAGGTAGATTGTCATAGATCCTACTCTGCCTCAGGGTCCGGCTCGACGCGGGTTCGGATTCCTCAGCCCCCCAGCCCCCCGGGCTTGCTTGGGCCGGACCCGGGTCGTTCAGATCCCTTCCCTG
>JASHYD010000827.1 GCA_030043175.1 Xanthobacteraceae bacterium
GAATGCGCGGTAGCACCGAACGGAACGCTGGCAAGCAACCGGCGGTGGATTCCTGCATGGTGTAGAACTGTGACCTCGCCCCATGCGGTCCCGGCTCTTGCTCAGGACCACTCCAAGAATCGGGGGCTTTCGCTTGCCTGCTTGCCTTGCTCGGAATGCCGCCGTTGCGGTCAGCGTTGGGTTGCTGCGTAAGACTTCTGGTCCGCCTCACGTGGTAGGATTGCAGTGACCGCTGGCCGGGGTCTTTGCCTGTCCGCTCGCCTCGACTGGGAACGTGGTGATGTGCTCGGCGTTGGCTTGGGGCGTGGAGCTGATGGGTCCTCACGCGGCCCGGCCCAGGCTTCACATCTCCCTCCCCCTGAAGGGCCGGGGTCTCATCGACAGGATTGAACGTATTTACCTTGCGGCCGATACTTGCCGCATGGCTATAAGCATTAGGCGTCTTCCGGCCGGCTTCGTCTTCCCCACGCAGCCCTCGATCGCAAGGGTGCGCTGGCGCGGTTGCTGCGCAATAACGAGACCCGCATCCTGTTCAATGAACACATCGTCGAGGACGGCCCTTGTACGTTGCGAATTGCTTGGCGGATGATGCCGAGCAGCGAGGAGAACGGTGAGCCTGTGACGGCCCTGGCGAAGTGAGCCTGTACGACAGATTAGGCCCCGTTTTCCAAGCTCCGCTGTTCAGATTGGACGGTATCTTGGGACGCGCGTGAAGCGTAGATCCTGCGTACAAGGTTGTTCGAAGCGGAGGATCGCCCGCGACGATCTCACGTGTTCGTCCGTTTAGATCGCGGAGCGATCGCTCGTTTGCTGCCATGTTTGGTTTCGCGGCCAGGGATCGAACCTGGGGCCGTGCAGTTAACAGCCGGGCGCTCTAGGCGAGGAATTCGAGGCGAGAGTCTACTTGATCCGCTCCCCGGAGGGAGGCACACAGCGGTCGAACAATATCACAGAAATCGTCTCGCGTCGGTCGATTCCTAATTGCCGAATTCCGGGGCGGTTGGGCGCCTTCTGCGCTGCCGCCGCCCTATCGGCGGCGCCAACACCGCGAATGCCGCGAACGCCGCCCACAATGCCACTCCGGCAATTACCGACTTCCTCATGTTCGTCTCCTTTTGTTTGTTGTTCTTTTCTTCTTACTTCGAAATCGCTCGCTCACATTACACCAAGACTTAACGGCGTTCGTCTGAGCGGTGTAGAATACCGTCCTCCCAAAATCCGCTCTTCAGGCATCGTTCCCATGAAAAGTTGCAAAGGTTCTCGCAGTACGGCCCCAATCCAGAGCCGCGAGGGTGGGAGGGCAGTCCCCGTGGGCATGCGTTATCCTTGTACGTGATCTCACGTCAACCGGAGCCAGCATTACCAGTCGGACCAGCAGCCTGACAGCAAGATGCAGTTCGTCCGCCGTGACGCGGCCAGCGCCCAGCCGGGCAGCGAGATTGACGATGTCCGCCACTCGCTGGGAAGTGCTGACATCGGCCGCTGAAATGATCCGCCACCGGGCATGATTCGCACGAGCCGGCCGCAACACGGAATAGGCTGGACGGAGGCTTACGCTTCAAGATGAAGCTCGGACGCGCGTCGGGTGGTCCGGCGCGTCCGCTCATGCATGAGGACCGGACCGGTGGACGGGTAACGATTTAGACCTCGATTTGGTCTGAAAGTGACCCTGAAGAGAAATTCGCAGAAGAGCGGAGTTGCGCGTTTCGCCCCCACAGCCCCCCTTTTTGTCCACGCGACGCCTTATTCGATCACCCCGTCAGCGCGGCCAAGGAGTCCCACCGCCCTCGGTCGCGACCGCGGTCAGGACGTCGCTGGCGAGCTGCCCAAGCGGCTGTTGGATGTCTTCGAAAGGGTCGCCATGCGATAGGGCAAAGGTCGCAATGACCAGCTGCTTGGACGGGATGATTAGGATTCGCTGCCCAAGGATTCCGGCCGCAAAGAACGCGCCCGGTGGAAGTCCCCAGCGTGCGCGCCAATCCGGCCGGCCGACATAGAACCCAGCCGCATAGACGCTGTCTAGCGTCTGTCGCGAGGAGTAGCGGACCCATCCATCCGGCAGGATGCGTTTTCCCCCCACCACGCCGTCGTTCAGATACAACATGCCGAAGCGCGCCCACTCTCGTGCCGGGGCGAACATATAGGTCGCGCCGATCGGCGTGGCGGCGCGGTCGAACTCGATGGTCATGTGGCGAATGTCGAGCGGGTCGAACAGCTCACGGCGCGCAAACGACAGCACGTCGGCAGTTCGGCCGCCGACCGCGTCGCGTATGATCCGCGACAGAATGATCGTATTGCCGCTCATGTAGGCCCAGGTGCTGCCGGGTGTTGTTTCGAGCGGTACGCTCTCCGCATAAGCCGCCATGTCGGGCTCGAGATAGAGCATCCGCGTGTTCGGATCGAAGCCATTGTTGATCTCGTCGAGCGCCAAGCCGCTCAACATACGTTCGAGCTGATCAATGCTGATGGCGTGGCGCGGGTCGGCCGGATCCCGCCAGGCCGCGACGGGCGCCGGCCCGTCCACCGATAGCCGATGCTCGCGAACAAGAATGCCAAGCAGCGCGTTGGTGATCGACTTGGCCAGCGAATAGCTGATCATCAGTGTGTCGACACCGTAGCCCGGCGCGTAGCGTTCGGCGATGACGCGCCCATCGTGCACGACGACGGCGGCCGTAGCCCGACGCGACGGCGGCCGGTCGCCGGCAAAGAAGCGATCGAGCGCAGCGCGCAGCTTCGCATTGCCCGATTCGACCAGGTCCGGTCCGGCGATCTCCGGCAGCAGCGGGGTCGATGACGGCGCCGCCGCGGCCGTGGCGCCGGCCCGCGTATCGGCAGGCTCATTACCACGGACGAGCCGACATCCGAGCCCCTCGCGGTACACGGACCGGCTCGCAAACCGGCCGGCAAACGTCGCAGTTACGGCGCGATGCGTGCCGTCGACCGAATAGCCCAGAGCCCAGGCGATCCGCGAGATGCCATCGCGCGGCTTGATGTTTTCGGCGAACACCTTCCCGGGGTCGAATCCCGAGACGAACACGCCGGAGCACAACTCATGGCTCACAAAGCCGGTTGCGGCCGGGATGGCAAGATCGACGGCACGAAACTTGACCCACCAGCCGGCGGCGCCCAGCGCCACGAGCGCGCCGCCGAGCGCGGCGGACCTGACAGACCTGGCAACGACATATTTTCGCATGGATGGCTCCCGTCATATTTTTCGCGCGCGGTGGCGCCCCGGCCGACTTACGCGGAAGGTGGCAGGAATCGCTCGCCGCGTTTGGAATTCGGCCGCCGAAAATTTCAGCCGGGCCTGCCGATTTCGAATTTCGGCTGCGAGATCAATATGTTCGGAGCGCGGTGGAGGTCGCCTTGACGACGGCGGTATTCGGTCGGAGTGAGTCCGGTCTCTGCCTTGAAGGCGCGATTGAACGGTCCAAGCGACTGGAAACCAGCATCGAGCGCGATGGTCAGCACCGGGACCCCGGCCTGGCTGGGATCGGCGAGCGCGGCCTTTGCCTCCACGATCCGATAGGAATTCAGGAAGGCATTGAAGTTGCGGTAGCCAAGGTTCTCGTTGATCAGGCGGCGCGTGCGGTATTCCGGCAGGCCGAGCTTGAGCGCGAGCGCGCCGATGGTCAGGCCTTCCCGGCGATAGATGCGCTCGACCGCCATGAGTTTGTGCAACGCCTGCATGAGCTTGTCGTCAGGCGGCTTGATCGTGCGGTCCTGATTGCGCGGCTGCCCCGCGGCTTGTGACGCCGCCTCGGCGGCTTGCGCGGGCGCGGCGGCAAAAACCCCATTTCCGCCGACATGAGCTAGCGACCAGGTGACGATCAGGGCCATGCCGGCGAGGCCGAACGCATTGACCGCAGCCGCGAGTGGCGGCGTCGTGGTCGGCCAGAAAGCAAGATGGGTCGCGGCCTCGACCATCGTATAGAGCGCGGTCGCAGCAACGATGAAGACGCGCAGACGCCGACGTTCTTCCACCAAGTCCGCCCGCCAGGAGCGCAAAGTCTGCCCGACCGCCAAACCCGCGAGTACGACGCGGCCTACTCCGTGAAGCCCATCGATGACCCCGGCCACGTGAAAGTTGCGCCGAGAGAGGACGAAGAAACACGTGAGCGCGGTCACGACAAATGCTGCCCACAGCGCGCCGTGCCAGGCTCGGGGTTGGAAGGTATCGTCGAACAACGCGCGTGCGAGAAGCCAGAACACGACTGCATTGCCAGCGGCGAGCGCGAGAAGGGGCGCGTGCCACCACGTCTGCTGATCCGCCACCTGCGGCGCCGAGCAGAGCGCGTACGCCGCGGTGCCGATCGCAAACATGGCGCCGAGCCGACCCGCTGTCTGGTTTGGACGGTCGCGTAATAGTAGCGCCGCGACGAGCAACAGCAGAATGCCGCTGCCGCCGCGCAGCGCCAAGTCGGCGACTTCGATAGTTGAAACGTCGGGCACGCTTTCTCCTCGTCACCGCATGCGGTCGCGCTAGCGCAATTCATGGCCCTGATCGGTTTCGCCGGCCGGAAGATATCACGAGATATGAGGAGGGGCTGCGAAAAGCGGGGCTGTCCGAGTGAACAATAATCCGACCGGACGACTTGGCAGGCAACAACGTCGTTCCAGTCGTCGGAACGCGAGCCGCCGAATTTCTCAAGCGGTTCGGTGACCTCGACTACCCCCGCTGGCACGGTCTTGGCCGCTGGGGCGGGCTTGGTCACAGCCTTCTTTTCAGTGTTCGGGTCGCCGATCGCCTTTCGCAGCCGACTACCGGGATTGCGGCTTTGGCCCGGTTTCCAGCCACCCTTTCCGGTGGGATTAGGCGGACGCCTGCTCATAACCTGCTGCAAAACATGCGCTAAACTTCAGCTAAATAATTATAACTCAGGGTTTATCGGAACGCCATTGGGTTGCGCACCGATGGGCGGGTCCCGTCGATAGTCCCCGGCCAGGCCGATCCCGGCATGAAGGGAAATCTGGATCAATCGCCGTCGGAGAGCACGCATTGGTTCCGACCGGACAGCGTCTGCTGCGCCGCTGCTCGC
>JASHYD010000828.1 GCA_030043175.1 Xanthobacteraceae bacterium
GCTGCTCCGTCGGGAGAGCAGTTTACCGCATCCTCATGCACTAGGGGGGATAGATGGCGACAACATTCACACGAAATAACGCGTGGGATAATGCCGGCACCCTAGAAGGTAATTCCGATCTTCTTTGGTACGCGATCGGCGTCGGTATGATGATGCAGCGAAGCATCACCGATCCGAAGAGTTGGTGGTACTTCGGCGCGATTCACGGCGATGGCCCGGAGTGGGGCGGCATTACCGACCCCCCGCAGGTGCCACCGCTGCCTTCCCCGGACTTGCAGGGCTGGAACCAATGCCAGCATTTCACTTGGTACTTTCCGCCATGGCACCGCGGCTACCTGATCGCGCTAGAGAATCAAGTTCGCGAAGACATTGTTTCCCTCGGCGGCCCATCCACTTGGGCCCTGCCATATTGGGACTATTTCGGACAGCAGAATCCCCCGGATCAATTCAATATACCGCCAGCGTTTTTGGAGCAGAATTTCCCACCGGCGGCCAACCTGCCACCGAGTGTGCCGCCGAATATTCCAGGATCTCCAAACCCACTGTTTGTGGCTGCCCGTTACGGCCCGAACGGCGACGGCGTCATCTTTGTTCCGACCCAGGCTGGCATTGACGCTCACCCGCAGGATCCCAATTCGGATTTCGCTTTCGGCGTTGTCACCGAAGAGTGTATGTCGGACACCGTCTATACCAGTTCCTTCGGCGGCGGTCAGACCGGATTCGAACATTTCGATTCACTTCCCGGCGACCTCGAGAATAATCCGCACAACCTGGTGCATGACTATGTTGGCGGTTTCCAGGGAAACGATCAGAACAATGAGCCAGGGTTGATGGCCGATCCGCTCATGGCCGGCCTCGACCCGGTATTTTACCTGCACCACGCGAATATCGACCGTCTGTGGGCGATCTGGAACGTTACTCTCGAAAATAGTAACCCGAACGACGGCGGCTGGCTCTTCGGCCCGACCACTAACGGGCAGCCGGATTTCCAATTGCCCAAGGATGGCTCGTGGTGGCGTTTCACACCCGGCGACGTCACCGACATCAGTAAACTCAACTATACTTATAAGGACATGAGCGCTCCGGCCAGCGCGGTTCCGCCGGCGCAAGCGTTCGCCGCGCGATTGGCTACCCTGCGCGCCGCTCCTGCCGCTGCCACAACCGGAGGTGTCACGAACGTGCAACTCGGGAATAAAGTAGAACTGATGGGCGCGACGCAGGGCTCTGTCGTGGTGAGGGGCGCAGGCACTCGCGCGCCGGTCCGGCTCGATAGCGAAGTTCGCCGCAAGGTAGCCGCGAGCCTGCTGGGCGCCTCGCAAGCTGCACCTCCGGACCGGGTGTTCCTGCGGCTGGACAATGTAGTTGGTACGATCGGAGGCGTCCTCAGCGTTTACATTAATATGCCGGAAGGCGGCAAACCCGCTCAGTACCAGAACCTTCGCGCCGGCTCGATCGGACTGTTTGGCCTGCGCCAGGCGAGCGAACCGGTAGGGAAGCACGGCGGCAAGGGTATTACCTTCACGCTCGACATCACCAAAGTGATCGACCAATTGCACCTCAGCCAATCGTTCGATCTCGACACACTGTATGTGAGCCTCGTGGCCTCCAGAGCCATCCCCGGAAGCACTCCGATCACGGTAGGACGCATCAGTATCTACCGCCAGGGCCATTAAGCCGTCCGGGAAGGAAGATGATCGACATCGCCCGCGAAGTGGCTCGTGTTCGCTACCCGGTGCTGGCGGTCAGCGCATTCGCATGGGGCGCGCTGGCGGCCGGGCCGGGTATGAACGTTCCAGGTATGGACGTTTATTGTTCGGCAATAGGCAGCGGCACGGCGACCGTGACCGCATCGCTTTCCATGTTGCTGGCGCTGAACCTTCCGTTGGCATTTGCCGCGGGGTGGGCGCTGATGCTGGTAGCTATGATGTCTCCGCTGATAATCTCGAAGATCCACCACATCCGGTTCACGAGTCTGAGACGCCGGCGGGCACGATCGATTGCCCTGTTCGTGACCGGCTATGGCGGTGTCTGGATGTTGTGCGGGGTGGTGCTGGCAGGTGCCGAGTTTGTGCCGATGGCATTGGCGCCGGGGTCATATATTCCGACGATAGTTACCTGCCTGATAACGTGCATCTGGCAGGCGTCTCCATTCAAGCAACGCTGCCTGAACAGGTGCCACGACAATCCGCCTCTTCGAGTCTTCGGACTGGAAGCCGATCTCGACGCGTTTCACTTTGGGTGGACGCACGGCGTCTGGTGCGTCGGGTCGTGCGGTGGGCTGATGCTATTCTCCATGTCGCTGCCGGAAGGTCATTTGACGGCAATGGCAGCGGTGGCAATTCTGGTCTTTTGCGAACAGCTCGAAGATCCCGAGCCGCCGAGATGGAAGCTGCGTGGCTCGGGAAAGGCAGGGCGGATGATGGCCGCGCGGATTCGCATCCGCTGGTGGATGTTGCGCCACGAGTTGATCGATCAGGAGTCGGCCGCGGATGCGAAGTAGCCGGTGAAGATGCCCCACTATACCCCGAGCAATTCGACACCGCGGACGATGTGGCGGAGCAAACGCCGCCTTATATCTACTCGGCGGCCCAGCGGTGAGCCCCCGGCCTCCGTAATCCTTCAAGTCGTGCGGATTCGCTATTGCGGACCGATGTAGGTCAAGATACAGCCGAAAGCGTCACTCCCCGCGTTGCCGAAAGCATCGGTTGCCTTGCTGCAGACCGCGCCCGAGTTCGCAACTGCATTGTTGCCGCGGATTGGCACATAGACCTCCCCCGTGACCGAGTCCGCCGCTACCGAATGCGAGCCGGTGGCAGTTACGGATTCCAAGTCCGCGCTCGGCGGCGGTCCGGCGCTTATAACGCCCAGCCGCATCGGGGTGCTATCGGCGAAGAAGTAGCGACCGTCATTGAACCAGATTTCGTCCGCCCCGCCCTCGGTCTCATCGTTAAAGATGATGGCCCCGGTCTCATAGTTGACGATCAGGCCGCAAGAGTTGGCGAGTTGCTTATCAGGGCCGAGCGCGATGCCTGACCCTCCGTCGCAACCAGTTTTATTCCACGGTGCCTTGGAGAAGTCGGCCACTATCTTCTCGACGTGGTACGGCGCCGTCCCCGAAATCCTCAGGATCAAACCGGGGAGGGGTGTCGCCAAGGTTGCCGCCCCGGTGTTCGGAATGTTGATGTAGATGTTTCCGTCCTTCGGATTGAAAATGCACTGCTCAAT
>JASHYD010000084.1 GCA_030043175.1 Xanthobacteraceae bacterium
GCATGTATTGCATTTCCAGCGTCTTGACCGTGTCCCAGTCGAGCTTGAGTTCCTTGGCCACATCCCGGATCGACCGAAGTTGACGCCGTCGCAACGGAAGGATGCTTTGAAGCGTCGCGAAGCAGGCGAGACCTTGGTGGATATCTCGTGACCGACGACTCGCTGACCGGCATCATCCTATGATCGATGTTAGTGGACAGACTATCCAACGATCCGTGGCGTCGAACCTACCCGGATGAGGCTTGAAAGCGTTGCGCGCTAAATCTGTTGCGGTCAGCGCAGTGGACAGTAACATGGGTCCATGCTGCGGTCCTGTTGCAAGCCGGAGACGATCGGCTTGCGACTGGTGAACATAGGGAGGAGAGAATGCAAAACCGTTTGGCGTCAATCGCCGTGTGTGCGAGTCTGGCCGGCCTGGCTGCCGGTATCGCACTGCGATCAGCTGAGGCACAGACGCCGACGCCGGCTGCTCCGCCCGATACGACTGCGTTGAGAGCGCAGTACGAGCAGTGGCGGACGGAGTTCAAGACATGGGGCCGATGGGCACCGATGGGACAGGAGTCCCAGGGGACGACGAACCTCATCACGCCGGCAAAGGTCGCGAGCGCGATGAAACTCGTGAAGGACGGGATCGTGGTGTCGCTCGCGCACGTCGAGCCGCAGACGGTCGCAGCTGACGTTGGCCCTGCAGGCATCTTTCATCGCGTCACCAATGCTATCACCGACGGCGGCACGACCGACAACTACCAGGTCAGCTACCATGGGCAGACGGTCGCTCATATCGACACCTGGTGCCACTTCTTTGAGAACGGCTTGATGTACAACGGCGTCCCAGTGAAGGAAAACCTGACGACCGAGAGCGGCTGCATCAAGGGCAGCGTGATGAACTGGCGGGGCGGCGTCACCACACGCGCCGTGCTGTACGACATTGCACAACTCAAGGGGGTCGACTGGGTCGATCCCAATACGCCGATCACACGGGCGGACCTCGAAGCGTGGGAAAAGAAATCCGGCGTCAAAATCGGTCCGGGCGACATTCCGCTCCTGTACATCGGCCGGTGGAAGCGGCGCGCAGCGCTCGGGCCATGGTCGACGCCGGTAGCAGGCTATTACCCGGATACGATCCCGTGGATGCATGAACGGCTGCCAGCCTTCATTGGTCACGACTTCAACATTGACTGGAACCCGAGGCCCGGCTGGGAAGGGATGCGCAACCCGATCCACGTGGCTGTGCTGAACTGGATGGGAATCAACATCGTGGAGTGCCTTGATCTCGAGGAACTCGTCTCGACGGCTCGGCGGCTGAATCGATACGAATTCGCGATCACGTTCGCGCCGCTGCCGGTGGAGGGAGGCACCGGGTCGCCCGTCAATCCACTCGCGATCTTCTAGTAAGCCCCACACGTCATTACGGTTTATCTCACAAGAACGGTGTGCGGACCGCGGACCGCTCGAGTTGGGACTCGCGCTGGTTGATCGCGAGCGGCGCAATATCGCAACCGGCCGAGCTTGGTCGGTTGCCTATGTCGCGCCGACCGCGGCGCGCCCGTGTGTCTGCTATCCTCTTGCTGGTCCGCAGCGGCGCGCACGATTTTCGCCGTTTGTTGCCCGACCTGCGTTGACAACGGACGTAAGGGTACCACTGGCTCATAAACCCAAGTCACTTCGTTGCACATGGTCCTGCTTTAGAATCAGATGGTTGTCGAGGCCGGAATGGGTCTCGGGAGCGAACTGCTTTGCGGCGTACGTCAATGAACTGACGCCTTTGCTCGTTAGCCGCATTGGGATAGGCTTACCTGACTATTGCAAAGGCGTTGTTGCAAAGCCGGGGAGGACCATGAAAAAATTCGCCATTGTCGCGCTTATGAGCGCGCTCACAAGCTGCGTGGCAGTAGCCCAAACCGCAATCGAGAACGTGGTGTTGCGGCTCGATCCTGCGCTTGATGCCCTGGTCTCGCCCGACGCAAAGATTGAGCTTGTGAGGGGCGGCTTCGGCTTCACCGAAGGCCCGGTTTGGATGCAGGACGGTGCGACGGGCTTTCTGCTGTTCACTGATATCCCGGGCAATGTCGTCTGGAAGCTCACGCCCGACGGCCAAGCGTCAGTCTATGCCAGCAACGTCGGCTACAACGGGCCGGAGGTCTGGCGCTGGGGCGGCATCCAGAACAACGGCTTCGATCGCAAAGATCCCAGATTCGAAGAATTCGCTATGATCGGCGCCGACGGCCTCACGGTCGATCGCCAGGGCCGGCTGATCCTCGCGACTTTCGCGGGCCGCTCGCTGATGCGCATTGAAAAGGATGGCACACGGACCGTGCTGGCCGACCACTACGACGGAAAGCGATTCGGCGGCCCCAACGACGTGGTAGTCAGAAGCGACGGCGCCATCTATTTCACCGACACCTTCGGCGCGTTACGGCTGCGCGACAAGGACCCGCGCAAGGAGCTGGATTTCCAAGGCGTGTACATGTGGAAGAATGGTCAAGTCACGCTGGTGTCTAAGGATATGCCCAATGTCAACGGCCTCGCCTTTTCCCCGGACGAGAAATACCTTTACGTCAATGGCAGCCGCGACAATTACGTCAACCGTTATGACGTGCTCTCTGACGGGAAGCTCGCCAATGGCAAGCTATTGATCGACCTTTCCAAGGACACCGAGCGCGGCGTCACCGACGGGATGCGCGTAGACACTAAGGGCAACCTTTACGAGACCGGTCCTGGCGGCGTCTGGATTATTTCACCGGAAGGCAAGCACCTCGGCACGATCAGGGCGCCGGAGCAGGCAACGAATGTGGGCTTTGGCGACGCCGACAAGAAGTCACTGTATATTGCGGCGCGCACGGGCATTTACCGCATCAGGGTGAACACGCCGGGGATTTAGCAGCAGCCTCGGCTCTCGGCATGCCCCTTTGCTTCATATCGGAATATCGGAGCTTCCCCAACGAACGGAACCGGAGGAATTAAGGGCGAGAGGGTGGCACCCGTCTGGCGCCACCGTTACTAAAGCCTAGCGAGTCGCTGGGGCCTTGATCCCTTTTTCGACGTTGTCCTGAAGCCAGCCGGCCAGGAACGCCGCGATCTCGAGCTCGTTCTTCTCGAGCATCATCATGTGTCCGTTGCCGTGGATCCCGACGGTCCCCAGGTCAACCCAGGTATTCGTTACGCCTGCCTGGGTGAGGTACCTGGACACGCAGCGATTCGTACTCGCAGCACTGCTCGCCTCGCCGACCACAAGCAGCTGCGGTACGCGCTTCAAGTTCGGCAACTGGCGCACCGGAGAGCCCTGAACCCAGCACCGGACATCAGGACCCTCTGCTTTTTCCTCTCGAACGTACGTCAACTGCCCAGGATCTGTCACTGGCGGATCGTAGGTGATAGGGACGTTGGTAATCCCCCAGCTCGCCCCGCCGGTTACCGGGGCGTCTTCAAACCAGTTGGGTGCACCGACCGCGGTATAGCCGCGCGGCGTTCCACCGCCTTCGACCGTCACAACACCCTTCACCAGGTCGGGCCGCTTATCTGCGATGAGAAATCCAAAGGTTCCAGACTGCGAGTGCGTGACGATGATCGCCGGTCCGATCCTATCGAGGAGCGCAGCGCCCGCCGCCTGTGCCACGGTTTGTGTCCAGACGCCATTCCGACTATATTGCACCTGCGAGGCGTAGTACTGATCGAAAAATGGATCGCCTTCCCGGCCCGTGCCTGGCCACTGGGTGTGCATATACCCGCGGGGAAAGAGCTTGTATTCCTGCTGCAAGCTCCAGTTCTTCTGGCGTGACAGGACGTCAAGAGGTGGCCCGAAGGAATTGTACTGCTCGAGGGAGTAAACCGACCGACCTCGGCCGACCTGATCGGCAATGTAAACGGCGTATCCGTTGGCCACGAAGAACTGAGCCCATCCAGGTTGGCCATCCGGCGTCGCGATGAAGTTCGAGCCTGTTTGCGCCGCACCGTGGATCATTACAATCGGGTACGGGTGCGTGACGACTTCCGGGATCTGGTACTCCACGTACATCTGACCGGACATGTATTTCAACCCGTCAATACTCGAGGTGTAGTATTGGCCCCCAACGAAGAACATCCCCTGCTTCGCGATGTGAAGTCCCTGATTCGGATCCTTGAAGCCGCGCAGGTTTTGCGCCAGCTCTTGCGGGTGCGCATCCGCGACAATGCCGAGCAGCATCGTCGTTGACAGCAGAACACCGGAGGTGCGCCAATGCACGATCCTCATAGTCCCTCCTCCTTAGCTCAGAAAAAATGGATGTGTAACATCTGCCCGGCCTTTGGGTCTCGAAGTTGATCGGGCTGCCCTCCAGATTGCCCTTTCCGATCAAGATTTGCGAGCATCGGATGAGCCCAGGGGCGCGATGAGCAGTTAGCGCCAGGACTCGGCGGCACAATGGATCCCGCCACCCCTGTCATGGAGGTGGCGCGGCGACGGACGCACCCTGCTAGCCCCTGACCCGGCAACATCGTCGGCGCTTTATGGAACGATTCCCGAGTTGACCTCGATGGAGCGCGCCAAGCGGGCGTTCGCGCTGTTCTACACGGCAACCATCGGATTAGGTGCCCTGGCACCCATCATGTACGGCGCGCTCGGTGATAAGCTTGGAGTTGGTCGGGCCACGTTAGCAACGGCAATGACTGCGATGGCGATATGTCCGCTCGCGTTCGCGCTTGCGCCACGCCTTGCCCACACCAGTGGCCTGGAACGCTCGGACATATGAAAGGATAGAGATACATGCCGAAGGATTGGACAAGACGCCGGTTGTTGCAGGCGACGCTCGCGTCCGGCGCGACCACGCTGCTCGAAGCGCCGCGTATTGCACGCGGGGCGCAATCGCCACAGCGTTCGATGATCGTGATGTGCGATGGCTTCGGTCTCGACTACTTCGATAGCAGCCCGATGCCGACCCTGAAAAGCTGGGCAGGCGGCGCAGTCTATGCGCGGGCCCAGGCCGTTATGCCGAGTGTGACGAATTGCAACAACGCATCGATCTGCTGCGGAGCCTGGCCGTCCAGACATGGCATCATCGGCAATTCGTACTTCGATCCTGTGGCTGGAACTGAAGAGTACATGGAGGACGCAAAACTCCTCTTGGCGCCGACGATATTTGAGCGTGCGCGAGCCCAGGGAGTCCAATCGGCGCTGCTAAGCGCCAAGAAGAAGACGATCAGCCTGCTGAACAAGGGCACCAGCCTGACGCTTACGGCAGAGGAGCCGGATTGTCATTGGGAGGGCCGTCTCGGCAAGGCGCCGCCCATCTACTCGCGCGAGATCAACTACTGGCTCTTCTCGGCCGCGCTCGACATCCTGCGCAATCGGCCCGAAATCGGACTGCTCTATATTCATACCACGGACTACCCGATGCACATGTGGCCGGCCCAAGCGCCTGAGTCCCAGGAACACCTTTCGCGGCTGGATGAACTGTTGGCGGAGCTGGCGGCGGCAGCGCCTGATGCCGCCGTTCTACTCACGGCTGACCACGGCATGAACTTCAAGTCGCGGTGTTGGGATCTCGAAAAGGCACTCGAGGAGCGGGGCGCTCCGGTCCGGATCGCGATTTCAGCGGAACGAGACAAGTACCTCGCCCATCATCAGGGTATGGGCGGCACAGCCTGGGTTCATCTGCGTATGCCCCACGATGAGGCCCGCGTGGGTGCGTTACTCGCACAACTCGATGGCGTCGAACGTGTCCTGACCCGTGCAGAGGCAGCTACGGAGTTCGGCCTCATGGCAAGCCGTCTCGGCGATCTCGTCGTCCTCGGCGATCGCGACACAGTATTCGGCAATCTCGACACCGCCATGGAAATCTTACCAAAGGGCTTTCGCACACACGGATCGCTCCACGAAATGAATGTGCCGGTGATCGTCCACAATGCGCCGGCCGCGCCGAAAGCCGACTACTTCCTGCGCAATCTCGATCTCGCGCGCTGGATGTATGCGGCCTGACCGCACAAACAGTGTAATGCAGATGGCCTTCCAGGGCCGGCTGTCATCAACGGCATGACGTTCGATGGTGGCACCGCGGATACGATACAACAGGGCGTCCGCAATGCGCTCATCGGCTTCACCGTTTCCCACACGTAATCGCCATGGCCGCCGATCAGGTGAGGGCGTGTGTCGCGATTGGCCTGGGAATGGACGATCAGGACTGTCTCGCCAACCTTGGCCGCCAAGGCGTTCTTGCCAGTGAGCGCGCCGACTTTGCCGTTGAAAACGACATGAGTCGGGATCAGCTTGCGCATGACTTCGACCATGTCGGCATAACCCTCAGGGGAACCATAGGACTTGAATTTACCCTTGGCGTCGCGTGTCACATAGAAATCGTTCTCGCCGATGTAGTAGACGCGATCATAATGGAGAGGCTTGCCGGTGCCGTCCTTCAAGCCGTCGCGCGGCAGCACCATGATGGCGCCGCTTATCCCCGACACGACGTGCCACGGGGTCATGTCCCCCCCGGCGCGCAATGGTAGAGAAATACACCGTTGCGTGTGGCCTTGAAGCCCAACACGGTCTGCTCGCCCGGGTTGATTAAGGTCAGCTCACCACCGCCGAGCCCGCCGGGTCGCCGCGTGGAAGTCGACGTTGTGGGGCATTTTGTTGGTCTTGGGATTCACCAACGTGAGTTCGACATAGTCGCCTTCGTGAACCACCATGAGCGGGCCGGGGATTGAGCCATCGAAGGTCATAGCTTGGAGTCTGGTGCCCTGTGCGTCGAGCACGATCTCCTTTCCTCGACCACCATCCTGAACTCGACCACCTTCGGCTGCTGTCGTGTCGCCTACTCATGAGCGTGAACAAACGGCGGCGCAGCGAGATCCACGCTCTCGCGCGGCAGGTTCAGCCCATCGGCCAACGCGGGCGTTGCGGCGACGAGGCCCACCAGGGCCGCCCCGATCATCGCTGTTCTTCTCGCCAACATCTTCGCTCTCCACTCATGATCTGTACGATCGATAAATGGCAACGTCAGCACGGGTTTCTTGGGGATAGAACTCTGGCGTCGCTCGGGACATTGGGGTCACGGGACTAAACTGCTCGCGCGATAGGGTGCTGCGGCGCCGCCTCGCGCGCGGCTCATACGGTACTGACTCCCCGTTCGTTCACCATCACGTTCGTTGGCATTGGGTACCTCACGTTAAAATCGTTGAATCCGTCTGAGTGCCGATCATCGCCCGCGATGGCCAGCTCACGCGTGAGATGCCTCACACGGGGAAAAATAATTTTCGATCAAGGTCGCTCTCGTGCCATCGCTACGTAACTTCGTTGCCGCAAGTACCTCCCACGGCGTCGACGCTCTCGCCAGCATGGTGGCGAGTCAGCTTCGGACGCTGTTTGCATCTCTCGCGGAGAGGTGCCCGAGCCTCACCACCTGCGGATGATGGGGTGCGCTGTACAAGCAGGCCCGGTCGGGTTTCTCCGTCGATCACGGTGTCGGCAGCCTATCCCCAGATAAGCTCC
>JASHYD010000829.1 GCA_030043175.1 Xanthobacteraceae bacterium
GCCGTCGGGTCCATGCTTTGCCGCAGCCGGGCGCCGACCAGTTGATCGAGCTGAATGGCTTGCGACAAGGACAAGTCGCGTCCCACCTGAACCGCGATCTTGGCGTGCTCCAATGGAGCGAGATGCCGCGAAGCGATCTCGCGGGCAACCTCAATGGTCACCGCTTCCAGCTCTGGCGCGGGAACGCTGTGCGAAACGATGCCAAGCCGGTCGGCCTCGGCACCCGAGATATTGCGGCCGACGAGCTGCATCCAGGTCACCTTCTTGATCGGGATACGGCCGTTGAGCAGCGTGCTCGTGACGAGCTGGCCGAAGCTGCCGCGCAGAATTTCTGGCATGCCGAGCTGGGCGTCTTCTGCGGCGATGACGATGTCGTGCATGTTCATGATGCCGAGCGCGCCGCCGAGGCAATAGCCGTGCACCTGGGCGATCGTGACACGCGGGAACACGCGAAGCGTCTCGGCGAGCTGAATTGTCACCGATGGCCGGTCCCAGTCACGCGGTGGACCTGAATTCATCGCACGCAGAAAGTGGAGGTCGAGGCCAGAGCTGTAAACCGGGCCGGCGCCTTTGGTTATCACCACCTTGAGCTCGCGGTCGGACCTAACGATGTCGAGGGCCTCGAACAAGGCGGTCACGAGGGGCACGTTGAGGCAATTGCGCTTGTCGGGGCGATTCAAGATGATACGGGCGACGCCCGCGTCCTCGATTCGCTCGAGCACAAGTTCCGGCCACTCTTTCAGCCGGCGCCACGCTTCGGACATTGGGCGCACCTCATTCGCTGACCGATCATAACACTGGAATTGGTCCCGAGCAGGTCATTCCCCCTTTCATGCTCCCTGACAACCGTTGTATTTTGGTGAAGGCGCCTGGCACGCGAGGGAGGAAATCATGAGTTTTGGCGATAGTCGTAAAGATAGAACGGAGAGCTTGCGTCGGCTCGCTAACACTACAAAACCCTGTTCGCTCGCGGAGGAGCAGACGCCGGTCCAACCGCCGTGCTCGACGTCGATCAGGTCGACGCGGCGTCGGTTCGTACTGACCGCGACGGCGGCAGCCACCTATAGCAGCATGAGCGCGCAAAGACGCGCACATGCGGCAATCGTCCAGACCGCCACGGCAGACCTTCCTCCTCTTCCGCTTCCAGCGGGGATACGTTCGCGCTACGTCAGCAATATCAATGGACTTACCTTTCACGTGCTGGAAGCTGGCTTCGAGGAGAAGGGCCGGCCTTGCGTGCTACTCCTGCATGGATATCCAGAACTTGCCTATGGTTGGCGCAAGGTAATGCTGCCCCTCGCTTCGGCCGGATTTCATGTGCTTGCGCCCGATATGAGAGGATATGGTCGTACTACCGGCTGGGATGACAGTTACGACGGTGACGTTTTCTTATTCCGTCTCACGAATTTGGTTAGGGATGCCCTCGGGCTGGTCTCGGCCTTTGGCTATCGCTCCGCCGCAGTCGTTGGGCGCGACGCCGGTGCGCCTGTAGCGGCCTACTGCGCCGTGATACGGCCGGATGTATTCCGCTCGGTCGCGATGATGACGGCCCCGTTTGCCGGCCCCCCAGAACTGCCGTTCAATACGCTTGACGATAGAGCGCAGGACGGAGGAGCAGCTTCGGATGGCAGAAGCATCAACGACAAATTGGCGAAACTATCTCCACCACGAAAGCACTACCAAGTGTATTACACGACGCGTGAGGCAAACGACAACATGCGCAATGCCCCGCAGGGTCTAAACGCCTTCCTTCGCGCGTACTACCATTACAAGAGCGCGGACTGGAAAGGAAACAAGCCTTTTCGGCTGAAATCGCTGACTGCCGAAGAGCTCGCCAAGATGCCACACTATTACATCATGGACCTCGACAAGGGCATGGCGGAAACTGTGGCCTCGGTGATGCCCTCCGCCGCCGAGATAGCCGCGTGCAAATGGCTCCCTGACAGTGAACTGGCGGTATACACTGCAGAGTATGGAAGGACAGGATTTCAGGGCGGCCTTCAGGGTTATCGGCGCGTAGGCCCTAGGTTCTCCGCTGACTTGCAGACGTACTCGGGGCGTACGATCGACGTGCCTTCACTATTCATAGGGGGAAAGAGTGATTGGGGCGTTTTCCAAAATCCCGGCGCGTTCGAGCGTATGCAAAGTACCGCCTGCACGCAGATGCGCGGTGCGCATCTTATTGATGGAGCGGGACACTGGCTTGAGCAGGAGCAACCGGAGCAAGTCAGTAGCCTGCTCACTCAATTTTTGAGAAGCGCAGGCTAAAAAGTAGGCGTGGGGTGTTCGCGGTCGCCTGCTGACCATTTCGGGTCGACCTCCTCACGCGCGCACGCGAGGAAGCGGAGGCAGATATGCCTCACTTTGCTAAGATGTACGATCCGCACGGCAAATATCGGACGCGGCGTTGAAGGAGGACCTGTAACATGAATAGTCGCCCTGTCACCAGCATAGCATTGGCGGCTCTCGCGGTCGGCTGCCTTTGCGGGCGAATCGCTACTGCGCAGGACCAGAAGCCAAATACAGTGCTTCCGGTTTTCGAGGTGGATTCCCATTTTCCGACCATGCCCGATCATATGCTGCTCGGCGGTGTCGGCGGAGCGACCGCGGATTCCCACGGCAATGTCTGGGTGTTTCATCGTCCGCATACGCTCGAGGAAGGTAACGCGACGGAGAATGGCTACATACCGGCGCCGCCAGTCCTTCAATTCACGCCGACCGGCCGCTACATCCAGGGATGGGGTGGTCCGATAAAGGCAAGCGCGTACGAATGGTTCAATCGCGGAGGACTACATTCGGCATTCGCCGAGTGCGCGTCCTGCACGATGCAACGGCGCCTGAACGGCGATGGGCGTCCTGGCACCGGCGAGCACGGCATTGCGGTCGATGCCGAGGACAACGTTTGGCTCACGGGCAACGGCGACGGTGACGGGCAAATCTTGAAATTCACCAAAGACGGAAAGTTTCTGCTGCAGATCGGCAAAGGCGGTGTCGCCGCCGACAGCAACAACACCGAACATCTAAGCCGGCCTGCGGCCATCGTCGTGTACGCAAAGACCAATGAAGTGTTCGTTGCTGATGGTTACGGCAATCGGCGGGTGATCGTGTTTGATGCCGAGACTGGCGCATATAAGCGGCATTGGGGCGCCTACGGCAACAAACCTGATGACAATGCCTCGAAGGCCCGCCAGGTCAACGGTGCTGGACCGCAGCAGTTCAACACGCCGCACGGCATTGCGGTCTCCAATGATGGCGTCGTGTATGTAGCCGATCGCGCCAACAACCGCGTGCAATCGTTCCGCCTGGACGGCACCTTCTTGAAAGAAGGATTCGTCAAGCGCGAATCAAAGGGGACTGGAACGGCGTTCGGCGTTGCCCTGTCGACTGATCCGGAGCAGCGTTTCGTCTACGTCGCGGACGGATCGAACGAACGCATCGCAATCCTGGATCGAACTTCGCTTGAAGAGATCGGGCACATCGGCGGCCCAGGGCGCAAGGCCGGCGAGTTCTTCCATCTGCACAGCTTAGGTGTCGATCCGGCGGGCAATCTCGTCACCGGCGAATCGCAGGGCTATCGGGTGCAGAAGTTTGTCTTCAAGGGTCTGTCGACAGCATCGACCCGATAGATCCCAATCCGATCCGCGTCGTTTGCGTGGGTTTGGCGATGACAGCATCACCCGCGTGGGTCAACCGTTGGGGGCGCGCAGGGGATGGCCAAGCTCGCGCAGGCTTTCGACAATTTTGGACATTCGACAATCTCAGAACCGGACCTCAGGAAATCTGAATTTTGCGAAGCGGTGGGTGCCAGCCCAGACCCATCATCGGCGACGGCGCGCGGAGGAACGGCCCATTTGGCCGCGACAGTCAAGAGCGGCCGGGTTTGACGACCTGCAAGCCAAAGTTGTCCGCACTTCTTTTCTGTGCATAAAAGGGGAAGTAGGGGCGCGGGCCCGCAGGGAACAAAGTTGAGACAATGCAAAGGGTTACGCGTCGCGGCGGCCTATTTGAACTTGTGTCGGGATCGCAACAGTTCGCGCGATTCGTTCCGATGGCCACTTTTCCGCCCACGGAATGCCCAACTGCGCCCGCGTCGTATGTTGCCGCGTGCGGGCCAAATGGGCGGAACGGCCCGCGCACGTGCCCAGGTCCCCCTGCATGCTGCCCTCGGGGGACCCGGGTCTCGTCTGTCCCCGGTTTCGTAACCTAAATCCCTCAGCACGGAACCGGGGACAGCGGTGCGAAGCACAGCAGGTATTATTGTCTGTCAGCTGCCCGACGCGTTCAAGAAAGAAATTGCGCCCTAGTGCACGAGTCCACAAGTCAGCGATGGCGCCGCGTCCTCGAAAGCGTCCTGCCGCCGGGGAACAGCAGCGGGCAATTCAACTGCTGGCCAGCATTCCTTTTGCCACCGAGACAATCATGCTTGCCCACCACGGATTCAAACTCTGGACGCTGGCTGACCTCGTGCACGCCGGACGCACGAACCTGGCAAGGCCGGCGATCGGGACTGGCCGCATCAGGATCACTGGCACGGGCCGCAGCCCGCGCTCGAAGATTGACTGAGCGCCGAACCCGAAATGATTGTGCAAATCGCCAGGGCGTGGAAAATGAAGCCGTTGTTGCCGGGACGCGCGGCTGCCAAGGCCTCTGATCCGCTCGCAATCGCCGTGTCGCACTCCGAATCCGCTCGATCTGTGATGCCGTCAGCCCCTGCCACATGTTGCGGGGGAACTGTCAGGAGACTCTGGTCCCCGCATTGACGGCAGCAATTTCGGCGCGGCGATGACGCCAAACAGCGGCCAAGCGATCTTTGTGCCGCAACGTACCGCCTTGCTTGGCTCGGTGCGCGCAATCGCGCCAAGCTTGCTCGCGTTCGTCCGTCGATGGCCGCGACTACCGCAGGAATCGTCTGTCACGCCGCGGTCGTGTTGGGTCGCATTTATTTTTCGGTCCCGTCGGCCTTGTATGGAACGTTTGTCGTATACCAAAACCGCCGCGACTTGCGGCCGACGGCCATCGCGTTTTATCCATCCGGTCAATTCGGCAGATGCTTGGGATTGGGCGGAAATGCCGGGTTGGTCTTGGTTCCTCGCAGCAGCTCCAGTGCCATCGCGAGGGCTTTGTCGTCCTTCTCGTCCGCCGGAACGTAGGACTGGGAGCCAGCTTCCTCGCCGCCTTCTCCCTTCAGGTGGCCGCGCAAGGATGATTCCCCCTCGATCTCGGCCATGCTCGCCTTCACTTCCTCGGGAACGTCCTGGAGCACCTCAATGTCCGGCGAAATGCCCTTAGCCTGGATTGAGCGGCCGGACGGCGTGAAGTACCGCGCGGTCGTGAGCCGCAACGCTCCATTGCCCGAACCGAGCGGGATGATGGTCTGTACTGAACCCTTGCCGAACGAGCGCGTGCCGACCAGCGTCGCGCGGCGGCGATCCTGCAGGGCGCCGGCAACGATCTCTGAGGCCGAAGCCGATCCGCCATTGATAAGCACGATCACTGGTTTGCCCTTAGTTAGGTCGCCCGACCGTGCGCTAAAGCGCTCGGTTTCCTCCGGATCGCGTCCGCGGATGGAGACGATCTCGCCGCGCTCGAGAAACGCGCCAGAAACCGAGACGGCCTGGTCCAACAGGCCGCCAGGATTATTGCGCATGTCGATCAC
>JASHYD010000830.1 GCA_030043175.1 Xanthobacteraceae bacterium
ACCGCGCTCGGGCGCATCGAAGCGGACACCAACCGCCTGCGGCTCGGCGCGCTGGTCCGCATGGCGGATGCCGCTGATCATCCGGTTGTCCATCGCGATTATCCGGTGATCGCGCAGTCGCTGCTGCTCGCCGCAAGCGCGCAACTCCGAAACATGGCGAGCCTTGCAGGTAACGCGCTCCAGCGGACCCGCTGCACCTATTTTCGCGACGTCTCCTATACCGCCTGCAACAAGCGCAATCCCGGTTCCGGATGCGCCGCCATGGACGGGTTTAATCGCATGCACGCGGTGCTCGGAACGAGCGATCAATGCATCGCGACTTACGCGGGGGATTTCGCTCAAGCGTTGATCGCACTTGATGCAAACATCGAGGTCATCGGTCCGGCCGGGTCACGCAGCTTGCCGTTTTCTGCACTTCATCGCATGCCTGGCGACAAACCGGACATCGAGACTACCTTGCGGCCCGGGGAAATGATCTCGTCGTTTTTCATCGCAGCCGCACCGTGGACGCGACGATCGCTCTTCGTGAAAGTCCGCGATCGCGAATCCTACGAGTTCGCGGTTGCCTCTGCGGCCGTCGTTTTGGATTTGGCTGATGGCTTGGTGCGCAGCTCGCGTATCGCACTCGGCGGAGTGGCGACCATGCCGTGGCGGGCAGAGCGGGGGGAGGACACGTTGCGCGGCAAACCGATCGACGAGCGCACCGCATGGGCGGCTGCAGAGGCGGCTTTCGCCGAGGCCTTGCCACGCAAGCACAACGCTTTCAAGGTCGAGCTCGGCAAGCGCACGCTGGTGCGCGCCCTGCAGGGCGCGGCCGCCCTGCCGGCCTGACGATACCCGGACGGAGATTTGAATGGCCAACGCTGCAGCACCTGTGCCCAAGGCCAACATGGGCGAGCCCGCCGTGAGGCTCGACGCGCGCCTGAAGGTCACCGGGGACGCCCACTACCCTTCCGACGTGCCGGTCGGGAATCCAGCCTATGCGTATCTGGTGACGAGCACGATCGCTCGAGGTCGCATCGAGCGATTGGCCCTCGGCGCCGCATTTGCGGTGCCGGGCGTGCTGGATATCCTGACGGAAGACAATACGAGCGAACTCAAGAACGTCGCTTTCAGTCCCAGAGGCGGGGGTGCCTCGACTTCGATCCAGCGGCTTGGTCCCGAAATTGAGCACGCCGGCCAAATCATTGCCGTGGTGATAGCCGACACATTTGAGGCTGCGCGTGAGGCGGCCCATAGAGTCGAGGTGACCTACGTGGCCGATAAGCCCAGCGCCACGTTCGGGTCCCCGGGCGTGACGGAAGAAGACGCCTCTAGGGTGGCAGGGATCGGGGAGCTGCCAAGTGTCGGTGACGTCGAAGCTGCGCTTGATGGCGCCGAGGTGGCCATCGACGTCGAATACGCCACGCCGACGCAGCACCACAACCCGATCGAGCTATTCACTACGACGTGCAGCTGGACGGACGAGCGGCTTACGCTTCGTGAGCCGAGCCAGTTTGTCTATGGATTGAAGAACAGCGCGGCTCAACGCCTCGCAGCAGAACCCGACAAAATAGAAGTCGCGAGCGCCTTTGTCGGTGGGGCGTTCGGTTCAAAAACCTCGATGACGCCGCGTACGGGCTTGATTGCTCTTGCGGCGAAGCGGCTCAACCGCCCGGTCAAGCTTGTGGCTACACGCAGCCAGGGCTTCACGATTTCCACCTATCGGGCTGAAACGCGGCATCATGTCCGGCTCGGCGCTCGTCGCAATGGCAAACTCGTCGGCTACGCGCACGAGAGTTGGGAACTCAGTTCCCGCCCTGATCCCTATGTGGTTGCCGGCGTCGGGGATACCGCGCGTCTTTATGCGTTCGGTGCAGTACATACCGAGGTCAACATCGTGCACGCAGACCGCAGCACGCCGGGTTTCATGCGGTCGCCGCCAATGGTTCCCTACATGTATGCGCTCGAGAGCGCCATGGACGAGCTTGCCGTCAAGCTCGAAATGGATCCGGTCGAGCTGCGGCGCGTCAACGACACGATGGCGGAGCCGATCGAAGGCAAGCCGTTTTCGAGTCGGTCCTTGATGAAGTGTTACGAGCAGGCGGCCGGCAGCTTTGGCTGGATGCGGCGCAATCCGCAGCCGGGATCAATGCGCGACGGTGAGTGGCTGATCGGCTGGGGTTGTGCAACTGCGCTTTATCCCACCCACATCACACCGGCCGCGGTACGTGTACGAATGTCACCGGCCGGGGAGGTGAGGGTGCAAACGGCGGCCCAGGACATTGGGACCGGCGCCTACACTGTGATCGGACAGATGGCGGCCGAGCTTCTCGGGGTACCGCTTCGCTCGGTTACGGTCGAGCTTGGAGATTCCCGTTTGCCGGCAGGGCCAGTGGCAGGTGGCTCTAACACCACCGCAAGCAGTTGTTCGGCCGTCATGAAGGCCTGCAATGCGATGCGCCGGAAACTCTTTCGCAGCGCGGTGATGACTGAAGAGGGCGCGTTGGCAGGGCGCGATCCGGCGCAGCTCACACTCCAGGACGGCCAGGTTCTGGCGCGGGACGGTACAGCGGAGCACTTGGAGGAGACGTTCCAGCGTCTGGGCACGAGCGTTATTGAGGAGTATGCCGAGTTCATTCCCCATGGCGCTCCGCCAGACGCGGTGAAAAACCTTTACGCAGGCAAAACTACTTTCGTCGGCGGTTCCGAAGGCGAAAAGATGATGTATGCCATGGGAGCCGAGTTCGTCGAAGTGCGGGTTCACACTTTGACGAGAGAAATTCGCGTACCGCGCATCGTCGGTGCCTTTGCAGCCGGGCACCTGATGAACACGCGCACGACCCACAGCCAGTTGATGGGCGGATTGATTTGGGGGATCGGATCGGCGCTGCACGAGGCAACCGAGATTGACCCGCGCTTCGCCCGCTATGTGAACGATAACCTCGCCGACTACAGCATTCCGGTGAATGCCGACACGCCGTCCGTCAAGGTTATCCTGGTTTCAGAGGAAGATCATTACGTGAACCCAGCCGGGGTCAAGGGCGTGGGCGAGCTTGGGAATGTCGGAACAGCGGCGGCTATTTCCAACGCGGTCTATCACGCAACTGGCATCCGTGTGCGGAAATTGCCGATTCGAATTGAGGATGTGCTGGAGGCATAAGTGCGCTGGTCGCTGTGGGTCATCCTCCGCTCGGCCTTTTCGGTCACTTGATAGTGTCCCACTGTAGCCTACCAATGGCACGAAAGGAGAAAAAAAATGCACACGCCAACCGATCTCAAGCCGAATGCAGTGCCGGATCTTTCGGGCGCGCTGAATGTGCTGAGCTCTAAGCTAAGGGGAGCAACTCCAACTTCCGCAAGTAGGTATGCCTCACGCCGGTCAAACTGCGGCCGCACGCTTCACCGCCTGCGTACGTCGGCTTTCTGATGTGATTGTCGAGCTCGGAGCCGGCTGAGCTTGACCGGCCCATCGGAGTATTCCGAGGTCCCCAATTCTCCATCGCAAGCTCCCGCGTGCATCAGCTACATGACGCGATACATGCGGCCGATTTTCTCCGCTCTGGAAGGGAACACACGCTATAGGCGGCAATGCGTCGCCACGGCGAAAGATGACCCGAGGGTGACGCCAATGGCACGCGTCAAAAATACTGGATAGCTTAACTATAATAGCAGGAACCTTTACACCCGTTTGTACATTCAACTGTGCTTAGCCGGGAAGCAGGGCTGTTAGATGCACGCCACAACACTCGCGGTCCTGTTGCTCCTATGGCACAGTTGCGCGGTGCTTGGTACACCAGCGGCGAGTGAAGACACGGCCGTCGGCCCGCCGCCAGCCCTAGCGCCGGGCCAGGCGCCGCCGCTGCCACTAGCGGGGCCGTTGGCTGAACCGCGTTCATTAAATCAGGTCGGCTTGCCCACGGCTTTGACAAAGTGGGTCATCTCGCCGCCCAGTTCGCGCATGCCGACCCGAGCTGCATTGGGACAGAAGCTGTTCTTCGATGCTCGGCTCTCGGCCAACGAGACCGTCGCCTGCGCCACTTGCCACAATCCGGCGCGTGCTTTCACCGATGGCAGGCCTACCTCCATCGGCATCCACGGCCGCGTCGGTCAGCGTAACGCGCCGACCGTTTTGAATGCCCTTTATAACAAACATCAGTTCTGGGACGGCCGGGTCAATACCCTAGAACAGCAGGCGTCGATGCCGATCACCAACCCCTTCGAGATGGGCTCGGCCAGTGTCGCGGACGCTGTGTCGAAGATCGCGGCTGACCAGGACTATCAGAGCCGCTTCATGCAAGCCTTCGGCCATGGCGTGAACGAGGAGGATATGTTGAGCGCCATTGCAGCCTATGAGCGGACGCTGGTCTCTTTCGATTCGCCCTACGACCATTTCATCGCGGGAGACGCCGGCGCCATCAGCGACTCGGCCAAACGTGGTCTGGAATTGTTCAATACCAAGGCCCGTTGTAATAAATGCCATGCCTTGTCGGACAATGAGCGGCAAGAGATTCTCTTCATGGATAATGATTTTCACAATATTGGGATCGGAATCCTACGGCATAATGTGATTCAATCGGCGCGGCAGGCTGAGCGCGAGATTGCGCAAGGAAATCTGCCCGCTATAGACATGGCGGCAATCACAAGCGATCTGTCAGTTCTCGGACGATTCCTGGTCACGAGAAAGGAGAAGGATATCGCGTCATTCAAGACGCCGAACCTGCGAAACGTCATCGTGACTGGACCTTACTTCCACGACGGGTCGATGGAGACGCTGTGGGATGTGAATACAACAAGGGCGATGGAATCTCGGACCCCTGGCTCGACAAGGACATGCAGCCGTTGGCGCTGTCGGAGACCGAGATCGACGACGTAGTTGCGCTCCTCGTCTCACTGACCAGCCCGCAATACAAGAAAGTCGGTGATGAGGAGTATGCGCGGCAGCTCGCAATATCTAAAACGAGCCGCCCACAGCGAGACATCGCCCGGGCCTTCGGCCCGAAGCCGACGCAGCCAAAACCGCCTCCGCTCTAATTGCTGTTCGTTTCTCAAACCCAACCGGCTCGAGACAGTCGCCACATCAGACCCGAGGCGCGTAATTATTTTGTCCGCGATGAATTCCACGGCGACGAAGGACGATCGTCAGGAAAGAAGAGATATCGGGCACGCATTCTGCCCCGACTAGATTTGGACCGCGTCTCAGCCCCGCCTGCGCATTACGCGAAGAAGCGGCGAAAATGCGAAATTACCATTTCAGGCTGCTCTTCCGGTATTAGATGGCCGCACGGCAGGGCGTGCCCCTCAAGGGCGGCCTGCGTCTTTGGACGCCAGGTGGCCAGTACGTCCCAGAGCTTTCCGACCGTTCCCTTCGCTCCCCAGAGCGCGAGCAGAGGCGCCTCAATCTTACGGCCAGCTTGGTCATCCGCGCGGTCTTCGTCAAGGTCGATCCCCGCGGCTGCGCGATAGTCTTCGCAAACGGCACGGATGGTGCCCTTGCAGCAATAACAACGGATGTACTCCGCCATGGCGTCGGGTGTGACAGCGCCTGGCGTCTTGCCCTGCACGGCCAGATGATCACGCAGATAATAGCCAGGGTCCAGGCTGATCATGTGCTCGGGCATGGGCGCTGGTTGGATCTGGAAAAACCACCAGACGTATTTGGTGGCGAACTCCTTGGACGTGTCGTCGTACATCGTCAATGTGGGGGCGATGTCGAGCACCGCGCCTTTGGTGACGACGTCGGGGTGGTCCAGCATCATGCGGTGGACGACACGGCCGCCCCGATCGTGCCCGGCGACCATGAATTGCTTGACACCAAACCGGGCCATCACCTCGACCATGTCCTGAGCCATGGCCCGGAAGGAGTACTCCTCGCTTCGCGGGCTGTAACCGGGCTTTGACGAATCCCCATAGCCCCGTAAATCGGGCACAATGACCGTGTATCTGTCCGTCAACGCGGGCGCGACCTTGTGCCAGGCCACGTGCGTCTCCGGATGTCCATGCAGCACCAATAGAGGCGGCCCGGCGCCCTTGCTGAGGACGTGGATCCTTGCGCCACTCGTCTGGACGTCCTCCGCCCGGAAACCCGGGAATAGGCGCGCGCTGACGCCCGCTGGCTGTGGTGGCGGGAGCTCGGGAAGCGCCGCGCCGATCGACGGAGCCTTCCGCGGGCTGGGGAGCTCGCGCTCAAGGTCGTCCGGCGTAGGCGGCATGTCCTGGGCTCCGGCAAAGGTGCACATGAACGTGGCGACTCCCGCCGTGGCGAGGGTCCGACGATTAATGCTTTTCGTCACAGTTGGCCGCACTCCCTTGCTCGCTGTTCGCTTCACGAGACGTAGCCCCTGGTTCTCGGAACGGCCGTCGCGCGACTAGAGTTCCTTCCGGGGGAGAACCCGATGTCTCCGCCCGCGGGGCACTTACGCGGGGGCGTGGCTGTGATCGGTCGCGAGGAGAATTTGTCATGTCGATGTTGACGTCGGGCGGCCACGGTGACCAGCGGTTATCCGTCCTCGCGGCGAGCGCGCTCGCGACTGTGGCCGGCGGAGCGATGGATGCTTGGGTCTACCTGGCCCATGGCCAGGTATTCGCAAACGCGCAAAGCGGGAACATCGTGCTTATGGGCATCGCGCTCGCCGGCGGGAACGTCGCGAGAGCGGCGACGCACCTGCCCTCGCTCCTGGCCTTCATCACTGGTCTGCTGGCCTCGCGGCTGTCCGGGCACTTTCTCAAGCGCAACCACCTGAACTCGCGCAACGTACGGCTCGGCTTTGAATGCCTCATGCTGCTGGCGCTCGGGCTGTTCGCCCGTCGCGTGCCGGACTGGGCAGTCACTGCATGCGTCGGGTTCATCGCGGGCGTGCAGATCACCAGCCTGTCGCATATCGGCTCCTGGTCTTTCAACACCGGCATGACGACCGGGAATCTTCGCGCCGGAGTGAGTGCGCTCGCCAAGGCGTTGACCGGCTCCGCAGAGGAGTGGTCCCATGCGGGCATCATGTTCGTGCTGTGCTTCGCCTTCACCGCGGGGGCGGCAGGCGGAGCTTGGCTGACACCTCGGCTTGGCGGAGCGACGCTCGTGCCGGTCGCCGCGCTGATCGCGGCTGCCGTCGCTGCCGGCCCCCGGGGACTGGACCCGATTCCCGACTGGACCGGCCTGAAATGACAGCCGCTTAGGTCAGCGATCAGTTTTGCTTTAATTTCGTTCGACGCGAGCACTCGGGGGGCCCTAATGGGGGCTGCGCCACTTGGAAAACGGGCTTACCGGCGTCTACGCCCAAACCTGGCACGGCTCGATGGCCAACGCGATGCCGCCGGCGATCGGTGCCAGGAGGCGTTGCCCACTGGCAGGTAGTGTCGCGGTCAGTTTGATGGCGGCTTTACCATGGTGATGGGCGATTTAATGAGCCTCACGCAACTTAAGTTGCCGGTGGTTGTTGTTTTGAACAACGGCACGCTCGGTTCGTCGAGTTTGAGCAAACACCACGGGTTTTCTTGACCACGCAACCAAGCTCAACATCAGGACTTCGCCGCAGTCGTCCAGGCGATCGGTGTCCGCGGGATGCGTCTCCCTGATCCCGCCGACGTCAATCGCCGAGGCGCTTGCGCATGATGACCCGTGTTCTTGTCGATATCGTCGTAGCGCGGACGGAACTCGCCATGACGCTCGCGATCACCATCGAAATGGCGAAGAGCTACACGCTGCACATGGTGGAGGCGATCATGAACAGCCGCGGCGACGAGATCATCAATCTTGTGAAAACGTGGTGATGGGAACATGGACCTCACAGCGCTTCTCCTGTCCCGGGTACAGTGGGCGTTCACGATCTCGTTTCACATCATCTTTCCGTCGTTCACGATCGGCCTCGCGGCATGGCTTACGGTTCTGGAGGCAGTGCACTTCGCAACCGGGCGTCCCGCCTATCGTCGGGTTTTCGAATTTTGGCTGAAGATTTTCGGTGTCGCGTTCGGGCTCGGCGTTGTCTCCGGGATCGTGATGGCGTTCCAGTTCGGCACCAACTGGAGCGAGCTGTCGCGGATGTCGGGACCCATCCAGGGTCCGCTGTTGTCTTACGAGACCTTCACGGGCTTCGCCTTGGAGGCGAGCTTCTTCGGCATCCTGCTGTTTGGTCGGTCTCGCGTGCCGCCCTGGTTTTATCTGTTTTCGACCGCGATGGTAGCATTCGGCACTGCGCTGTCCGCCTTCTGGATCATGACCAACAACACCTGGATGCAGGTGCCGGTCGGCTACGCCAGCGACCAGGGCACGTTCGCTCCGACCGACTGGTTCAAGATCGTCCTCAATCGGGTCGTCTGGGCGCGCTTCCCCCATATGCTTCTCGCGGCGTTCCTCACTGGCGCATTCTGCGTCGCGGCGACTGGCGCATGGTACCTGCTGCGCGGCAGGTTTGCCGCCGAGGCGTGGATCATGCTGCGCATGGGGCTGTATCTCGCGGCGATACTCCTGCCAGTGCAGCTTTTCTTCGGGCATCTCAACGGCGACTATATCCATGAGTATCAGCCAGCCAAATTCGCCGCCATCGAAGCGCGCTGGCATGACGAGCAGCCGGCCTCCGAGGTCCTGATTGGAATTCCCGATCCGGCGACAGAGAGCAACAAATTTGCGCTCTCGATCCCCGTCCTGGGCAGCCTGATCGCCAGCATGAGCTTTACCTCCAAAGAGGTCGGGCTGACCGATTTTCCGCCTCAGGACCGGCCTCCAGTGCTCATCCCGTTTTTTGCCTTCCGGATCATGGTCGGCTGCTGGCTGATCATGCTGGTGCTCGCCTGGGCTGGGTCCTATTTGATCGCCAAGCGCCAGATCGAGGAAAATCGACCCTTGCTGTGGGCGACATTCCTTAGCTTTCCCCTGCCGTTCATTGCGATCCTGACCGGCTGGTTCACGGCGGAGGTGGGCCGCCAGCCCTGGACCATCTATGGCGTGCTGAGGACCGCAGACGCTGTGACGCCGTTCCTGACGGCGCGCTCGGCGACGATCTCGCTCGTCGTCTATTGCGTGATCTACCTCTTCATCTTTGCCTTCGGGAGTTTCTACATCCATCGGCTGTTGAGCGCAGGCCCGGTTGGGCATCTCGCATTGCCGCCCATGGCCGCTACCCCCAACAGGCCCATGTCGGTCGTCGAGCCTCACACGGTGGATGGTCTTCACGTTCCGGCGGGAGAATAGGCATGGCCATGTTCTGGATAGCAGTCCTCGTCATCAGCATTCTCCTCTACGTCCTGCTCGACGGCTTCGACCTCGGCGTCGGCATGCTTTTCGGCTTGGCACCGAGCGAGCCGCAGCGGCATACCATGATAAGTGCGGTTTCGCCGGTCTGGGACGGCAACGAGACTTGGCTGGTGGTCTCGGGCGTGACCCTGTGGGGAGCGTTTCCGATCGTCTATTCGACACTGATGTCGGCGTTTTATCTGCCGGTCCTGTTGATGCTGGCTGGGCTGATCCTGCGCGGCGTAGCGTTCGAGTTTCGACGCAAGACCGAGCGAATGCGCTGGATCTGGAATGCGAGCTTTGCCGGAGGCTCGCTCGTCGCGGCATTCATGC
>JASHYD010000831.1 GCA_030043175.1 Xanthobacteraceae bacterium
GGAGGATCAGGGAGGGGGCCACCCCACCCCGGACTGGCTCTAGCCGTCCGACCCTCTCCGTTCAGGGGAGCGCGGCGGTAAGAAAAGTCCGCGCTCATTCGGCTGCGTCCTTCAGCGCTCCGCCGCAGCTCGACCCTTGGCCGGCGGTGCAGCCATAGCAGTGGCCGGCGGCCTGGATTGGGTTGTTCTCGAGATCATCGTTGAGCAGCTCTTCGAGCCGGCGTCGTGCGCCGTCCGGTCCGGTCAGCGGCAGATCGAGCATCTGGTTGAAGTCGCAATCATAGAGATAGCCGCGCCAATCGACCGACACGAGGTCGCGGCACATGACGCCGTCGAGATTGTCGCCATGATGGGCGGCGCGCAACAGCCCCAGGTAACGGTGGAATTCGCCCTTGGAAATCAGGGTCGAGCCAAACCGTTGAATTGGCATATTGGCGAGCGTGAACAGGCGATTAAATACGATCCCGAATTTCTCGCCGAGTTCGCGCCGGTAGTCGGCCTCGAGCGCCTCCTGGGGCGGCGGCAGCGAAGGACCCTGCGGATTGTAGACGAGATTGAGAACGTGGCCCGTTCCCTCGCCCCCATAGCCAAGCGCATTGAGGCGCTTGAGACCTCTGATCGAGCCTTGGAAAACGTCCTTGCCGCGTTGTCTGTCCACGTTATCGGCGAGGTAGCAGGGCAACGAGGCGACGATTTCGACCGCCTGAGCGGCCAGAAACTCGGCCAGGTCTTCCTGGCCGGGCACTTCCAGGATCGTGAGATTGCAGCGATCGATGACCCGCACGCCAAGATCGCGAGCGGCGCGAACCAGCCGGCGGAAATGTGGATTGAGTTCTGGCGCCCCTCCGGTGATGTCGAGCGTCGCGATGGGCCGGCGCCCCAGCACAGCAAGGACGAGGTCGACGGTTTCGCCGGCCATCTCCTCGGTGCGGTTCGGGCTTGCGCCGACATGACAGTGAACGCAGGACTGATTGCAGCGGTAGCCGACATTGACCTGCAAGGTATCTAAGCGTCGACGGGCGAGCGGAGGAAATTCGATCTTCGCAAGAAGCGGCCAGGTATCGCGCATCGCGTCTCCCGAGATTGATTTTGCCAGACTATAGCGCGTTCCAAAGAAATCGAATCAGTTGTCGTTATACCCGCGGCGTTCTTGGAGGCCTTCAGCGAGTAAGATATGGGTGGCCGCGACGAGCCTGGCGAGCCCCGCGAAATGATTCAATATGAACACGCTGTAGCGGCACGCCGGTCGGAGTGCGTTCTCAGCCCGAAGGTTGGCACAGATGCCCGCTGACGTCACGTGGCGGGATGCCACGGTCTCACAGCTTGCCGAGACCGCCGGTGAGGACACTTAGAGTAGCTGTTTTCAGTGTTTTCGGATGTTCGGATGACTTGTGTTGCGGGGCGAACGCACATCGGCTGGTTGCCTACGTGCGCATCGATCGCGCTGATTTCGGATAAACCCGACATCAGATACGGCAATTTTCGAAAGTCCATAGGCCGACCGCCATCGATTGCCGGCTCGCCAGCTCCGGATTGGTTAGCCATCCGCCCACGAAGGCGCGCTATCTGCTTGGACGATCTGCGCAGATCTGCCCTTTCCGCCGCGCGCAGTGCCGCCACCATGCGCCCCGTGGCCTCTCGATTTGCCTGACCCCGGATCAGCGCGAGGTGCACCCCCGCATAACCTGCCGGACAGCGCTGCGGTGAGCGCGGGAAACCGGTCCATCAATGGCCCTGAGCCTGTGGATCGGCGATCGCCGAACGCGGCGCCGCCCGGTCGAGGGCGATGCGGCCGAAAGCGGGGATTTTCAGCGCCGGATGCTCAGCATCGAATCCGGCCACAAGGCCGAGCAGATTAAATTCGATGCCCTCGACCTTGCCGACCTTGATTCCCAAGAGCCCATAGAGGCTTGCCTCGAAGCCGGTGTGGCTGGCGGTGCGACCGAGCAATGCGCCGTCAATGCGATAATCCTTGCCGATCGCCTCCGGCGGCAGGGCGATTTCAAGCTCTGGTGCGGCGCGCAGCACGGAAGCCACGAAGGTATTGCTGTTGGGGCCCGGCCATAGGCGATAGTCGCCGTATTGCGCATACGGATACGCCATAATCGCGGCCTCGATCTTGGGAATTGCGGCGCCGGCACGGATGCCGCGAATATCGGCCACGATGCGCGGCCGGGCGCCCAGCCAATACCCGTCCGGCGGCCGGCCGTTGATCCGCAGCGGCGCGCCGAAGCCGGTCACTTCGTAGCGGGTGTACGCATCCGCACTGGCAGGCTTTACCACTATCCAGGTATGGACCGCGAAAATGCTCCGCCAGCCGGCGGTGCGTGCCGCGAATACCACGATACGCGCTTGCGGGTCGCTCGCCGCTTCCGGCAGGATGCCACTGCTCGACCAGCGCGCGGTGCGCCAATCTCGCGGCTCCTGGAATGACCACAGCATGGCTCTGGTCGCGACCGGAGCCAGGAAAACGATAGACAGCGTCAGGCCGATCTTGCGGCCGAAGTTTCGCATCGGTTCAGCGCAACCTTGGTTGTGTCACGAATCGATATCATCCCGCACGCCGACACGATATCGCGGATACGGGCAGGCGCAAACGGGGAGTCTCGTCGCGCGCTGAGGCGTCAGGCCTGCGCTTGCCGATCAAAGCGAGCGACGCACCCCGGCCTTTAGGCCGGAGGTCGAGAGCGCACCGGCCGGAGGCCGGTTCTGCTCCTCTATGTACTGGCGCAGAATTGAGTAGGCGCTCCTCCAACTCCTTCAACCGACCCCGCAAAAAAGCTGGCCGACCACATGCGCCGTGACTTTTTTTGCCACTCCAGAACGTCGAGATGGCTTCAGAATTCCTGTTTCATGCGTCGCGAGGAAACGCCTTTGAGGCTGTTCACCAGCTCGGAAAGACGGACCTTTGGCGGGGAGTTGACCAATAGGTGCACATGATCCGGCTCGCCGTTGAATTCCTTCAGGATCACCTCGAGGTCGGCGCAGACGGACCGAAAAATCTGCTCCAGGCGCTTGAGGTGCTCGGCGCGAAACACCTTCCCGCGCCGCTTGCATGATGAAAGGCGGATCGTCGGATCGCGGTCGAGCGCGTGCTTCCGCAGTGGGTGACGTTCGGTTATCCTGCGCCTCGAACGATCATGCGGCATATCGAGGTAAATCGGCGCAAGGTTTCACAGCGATGAACGCTCATGCCTAAAATCGCGTCAAAGGAGGATTTCGTTTCGTCCCCGTCCAATCGCGCATTTCTGATGATGCCCCGCATCACTGCCGCCGCCTTGGCCGTCTTCGCGTGATGAGCATTCCGGCAATGGCTGAGCTGCCCGCGACGGCGATCCCGGCGCTCGCGGGCAATGGCCTGGGCTGGATCAGCGCCGGCGGCTTTCTCGATCCGCCGCCGGGGGCCGGGCACGGTCCCATCAGGCAGCACCCGGCGTATCCGTTTCACGGCAACCTCGACGGCCCCGGACAGGTGACGCCGACGATCGGCGATGTCGATGATCCGGTCCTCAAGCCGTGGGCCGCCGCGCAGATGCGGGCCTCGAACGAGGAAGTGCTCAGCGGCGAGCGCGGCCTGCCGTTCTCCGCACAGGGGCGGTGCTATCCGGGCGGTATTCCCGGGCAGTTGCTCTATCCGATCGAACCGATGTATTTCATCCAGACGCCGAAAGAGGTGTGGATGATCTGGCAGCGCGACCACATGGTACGCCGCATCTACCTCACCGGCCAGCATTCCGAGATTGTCAAGCCGTCATGGTTTGGGGAATCGATCGGCCGCTATGAAAACGGCGAACTCATCGTCGACACCATCGGCCTTTCCACCCGTTTGAGCTTCATTGACAATTACCGCACGCCGCACTCCGAGAAGGAGCACGTGGTCGAGCATTACAAGGTCTCCGCCGACGGCAAGATGCTGGAAGCAAGGGTGACGGTCGAGGACCCGGACACCTTCAACGAGCCGCTCAGCATGACCAAGCGCTGGCGCAGGGCGATCAATCCCGGATTGGAGACGGTGTGCGCGGAGAACAACGGCGATCATTTCAGCAAGAACCTGTTCCCGATTCCGCAGGCGAAGACGCCGGATTTTTAGCGGCGCTCTGACATTGCCGGGATCGTAGCCGGTCGAGAGCAAGCGACGGCCTCAAATTCTCCGTGTCGTCTTGACGGCGCCCAGGAATGCGAACCTGCCTCGCATTGCATATTCATTCTGCCGACGGGTCTGTGGTGATCGACCTCACGACAGGTTGTCAGCGCACGTCACTTGTGAGGACGATCCGACCTGTTGTCGGGGCAACTGCCGGCCTGGGCAATACTGCCAATTGAGGTCGCGAGTTTTGCCCGCTTTGTTGGCGCGCGTGCCGCTGACAAAGAAGCCATCGCAAGCACGATCGCCTCGCCTGCCCGCACGAGATCGTCGAGGCGTGCGGCATGGCGCTTGTGCGTTCGTTGCCTGTCGGAAGGCTTCCTCGGCCGTTTCTTGGAAAATCTCATCGCGCAAAAAAGCTTCTTTGGCAGCGCCTTTAATCGCACCGGCGGCAGGTGGATGAAAATCACCATACTCGGACCGTCCGTCCTGGCGGCGGCCTCGAGGGCGCGCCAATAGAGAAAGTTGCACAGGTACGTGCCGGCGTTGCGCGAGGGCGCTGCGGCGACGCCGGCCATGCGCGCGGCCTTCACCAGGCGTGCGACCGCAAGAGGATTGCGTAGCGCGTCCCGCTGGGGCGCGATCGTCGCCGCCGCCGGTCGGTAACGGCCGGCATCGGGAAACCGCGCAATGCGATTGAGCGCCCGCTGTTCGACCCGCACCGCTCGCGCGCGCGTCGCGACCCCGAACATGACGACAATATCGGGCTTCTCTTGCATCAGCAGGGTAGGCAGCTCGCGATCGACCGCGTCGTAGCGGGTCGCGAACACGTGGGCGACCCGTCGCGTTCCCGCCAACGCCGGGCGACGGCGGCGCACAAGATGCGCAGCCACGAGGCCGGCCGGGTTGACGGGCGCGCCCGGAAAGCGGCCAAAGCCGGTGATGAGAATGGTGCGCAAGGGTTATAGTCCCAACATCGCCACGATATCGTCGACCGCCAGCGCCGGCGATAGCTTTCCTTCGGCGACGGCGCGCTCTGTTTGAGGCAGCTTGGCCTTGAGCTTGGGGTCGGTAGCGAGGCGGCCGCGCAACCGGTCCTCCAAGAGCGCCCACATCCATTTGACCTGTTGCTCGCGCCGCCGTGCCGCGAACGCGCCGGTAGCCGAGACGCGGCGGTGGTGGGCGAGAATCTGCTCCCATATCTGCGCGATGCCCGTGCCCGTGAGGGCCGAATAGGTGACCACCGGCGGTTCCCATTCGGCGAGCCGCGGGGTGAGGATGTGCAGCGCCGCGCGGTATTCGGCGGCGGCTGCCTTCGCCCGAGCGAGATTGTCGCCATCCGCCTTGTTGATGGCGACCATGTCGGCGAGTTCGACCAGCCCTTTTTTGAGGCCCTGCAGTTCGTCTCCCGCGCCCGGCAGCATCAGGGCAAGGAAGAAATCCGTCATGTCGGCAACGGCGGTTTCTGACTGGCCGGTTCCAACGGTTTCGACCAGGACGACGTCATAGCCGGCGGCCTCGCAGAGCAGCATGGTTTCGCGCGTCTTTGCGGCAACGCCGCCCAGAGTGCCGACAGCCGGCGACGGCCGGATGAAGGCGCGGGCGTCGACCGCGAGCCTTGCCATTCGGGTCTTGTCGGCGAGGATCGAGCCGCCGGTGCGGGCCGAGGAGGGATCGACCGCCAGAACCGCGACCTTGTGGCCAAGTCCGACGAGATGGCTCCCCAGCGCATCGATGGTGGTTGATTTGCCGACTCCCGGCGCTCCGGTGATGCCGACACGACGTGCAACGCCGGTGTACCGGAGAAGGCTTTGCACCATGAGATGTGCCGCTCGCTGATGGTCGGGGCGCCTTGACTCGACGAGTGTGATGGCGCGCGCCAACGCGGCGCGATCGCCGGCGCGCAGCCGGCCGATCAGGGAAGCGATATCCGCCGGCGGTGGGCCGGGGGTCTGAGCCGGGATACGAGTCATGGGCGCTACGTTAAGATATGGTCAGCCTGCGTTGAAAGGCTACGTTGCCCGGCACGGGCAGCCAGGATTGAGCGCGGCGAGAGGCCACGGCGGACCCCGGGTTCCGCCAGCGCTCAATCCGGGCTACGTCGCGACATCGCCATGTTGCGGTGATGCGCCGCGCAAGGAGAGGCCCATGTTCGACAGCGTCCGCGCCGCGCGGGGGGTGATCCGGTCGCTGCGCATCTACTACGGCGACAGGCGGCGGCGCGATGCGCTGGATCGGCACTATGCCCGATTTGTTGTCAACAACGATCTGGTATTCGACGTCGGCAGCCACGTCGGCGATCGGGTGGCGGCTTTCCGCCGGCTCGGGGCGCGGGTCGTCGCGGTCGAGCCCCAGCCGGCGCTGGCCAAAACCCTGCGGCTCATTTATGGCCGCGACAAAATGGTGAGAGTGGTGGAGAGCGCGGTCGGCCGTGAGTCTGGAAGGGTCGACCTGAAACTCAATCTCGACAATCCGACCGTTTCGACCGCCTCGGAGGCCTTTATCGCGGCCGCCCACGATGCGCCGGGTTGGGAGGGGCAGCATTGGGTCAGGACGGTCGAGGTGCCGGTCACCACCCTCGACGCTCTGATTGCACACTACGGGCCGCCGCGCTTCATCAAGATCGATGTCGAGGGCTATGAGGCCGAAGTCCTCGCAGGGCTTTCCGCGCCGGTGACGGCGCTGTCGTTCGAATTTACCACCATCCAGCGCGACATCGCCTGCGCCTGCGTGGCGCGTTGCGCCGCGATCGGCTATGGGGCATTCGAAGCCTCGCTCGGCGAGAGCCTCGCTTTCGTGCATGGGCGCAAGCTTGGGGCCGGCGAAATCACCGATTGGCTGATGGGATTGCCGGGCCACGCCAATTCGGGAGACATCTATGCAACCTTGGCTTAGGCTTCGCCGCCGATCAAGCTCATCGATTCGCGCCACTTGCGCAGCTATCCTTCTCCTGGCCCGCTTGCCGGGAAGGGCTCGGGACGGGGACGATTCGACGGCGCTGGCGCGCCACATGGGCGGGCTGCCTCACCCTCCCCCGCAGGCGGGAATGAGGAAAGAAAAACGCGTGGTCACTTGCGGTCATCGCCTTCGCCGGGTTTGCTCCGCGGCCGTCCTCGCCGTGCTGGGGGCACCTGCCGTCGCGATTGCGGGCGGCCCCGCGCCGGTGACGGTCGAGAACGCCAGCACGTCGACGCTCTGCGCCGAAACGGACAACGTCTACCTCAAGCTCACCTCGGCCGCCGTGCGCCAATTCACCATCGAGGCAACGCATCCAGCCTATGCGGGTACCATCGTGGCCGACCGCACCGCGCCGGATTTCCGCAACTGCGATATGTCGGCCGATCCGGTGCACCACGCAGAGCCGCGACGGGTCACGCTTTACGAGAGCGGCGATTTGCAGCTGGTGGGCCACACCTTTGGTTCGTTCTGGCGGCCCGCCGCGGTTCCGGTCCGGGTCGGAGCGCGGGTCGAGACCGGGCTGCACCTCTTGCAGCTCTTCACGAAATTTAGGGAGCGCACCGAGGAAGTGCTGGTGCTCTATCCCGCCGACGGCTATTGGCGCGCGCGTCCGCTGCCGCCGGAGCACTTGTCCTATAGCGCCTACGGCTCGTCGTTCCTGATCGGGCCGATCGAGACGGCGGGTCGCCCCTTTGTCGATATCCGCGACATCACATTCGACCCGGCGACGCTGAGCTTCCGCCTCGCCTTTGCGCGCGGCGGCGAGGCAACACTGCGGCTTGACGCCGTCGACCGGGAGCACATCGCCCTCGACGTGAAATTCGATCGCGCGATCGCGGCCCGCCCGTTCGCGGCGCTGCGCTCGATGTTCGTCACCGAAACCAATGCCGATGTCGCCCGCGTCTCTTGGCGCACGGCAGGCGGCAAAGCCTATGAAGTCGCGCCGATCATGTCGTTTGGTCACGCCGAGGCGGAAGAGCTGTGGGCCGGACGGCGCCTGCCGTCGCGCCACAACACCAGTGCCCCCGACATGATTTTCCGCTCCTTCACGGGCGAGGATTGACCGCGGGGCTGGCGCAATCGGGTGGGCGACGTCGCCTGCAGGAGCCAACCCCGTAGCTCAGGGGAGTTGCGCGACTTTGCCGGCGCCGTCACAGTCAAGGCCCGGACCCGCGGGGCAGTTGGGCATCAGGCGCACGTCATCGCGTCCGTGGGTCGCCCACCTGCGCGCGATCCGGCAGCCCTCGCCTGATCCCGGATACTGCGCTATCGTGACGACATGAAACTCACATCGCTGCCTCTCCTGCCGGTGGCTGCGGTCCTCGCTGCGGCGGCCGCGATCGCATGTCCGTCGGCCCCGGCGTACGCCGACCAGCGCGCGGATTTTCTCGCCGGTCGCGTCAAGCAATGCCCCGGCTGCGATCTCACCGGCGCCAATTTCAAGCGGCGCGACCTCACCGGCGTCAATCTCGCGGGGGCCATTCTCAAGGAGGTAAACTTTCACGATGCGCGGCTGGTTGGCGCCAACCTCGCCGGCGCCGACTTCTCGGGCGCCAATCTCAACAAGGCCAATTTGAGTCGCGCCGATGTCGCCGGTGCCAAACTCAAGGAGGCGATGCTCTATGGCGCCATCCTGGATGCCGCCAAGCTGGCAGGCGCCGATTTCAGTGAAGCCCTAATGGGCACTGCGCGGTTCCTGCGCTGCGATCTCAGCAAGGCGACGCTGCGCAATGCCGACATGCGCAAGACGCGCCTCGACGACGCGGTGTTGACCGGCGCGGACCTCACCGGCGCGGCGCTCGATCAGGCGATGCTCCGCGACGCCAAGCTCGAGCACGCCGTGCTCGCCGAGACGCGGCTGATGGGGGCCGATCTAACCGGTGCGAACCTCAACGGGGCCGATCTCACGGATGCCGACGCCCTGCACGCGAATTTACGCGGCGCTGATCTCAGCGGCGCCAACCTGGCCGAGACCAATCTGCGCCAAGCCAATCTCTACGAGGCGACGCTCGACGGCGCGGCTTACCGCGCAACCATCATGCCCGACGGGACGACGCAGCCCTAGCGGGGTGGCCGGGATTGAACGAAGTGAGATCCGCGACCGCGCTTGCGGCGGATGATGCCAACGCAGGTTAGCGTGCCACTCGATCCCGCCTACAACTTTCAAGCTCACTGGCCCAATTGATAGATCTCTAGTCGCGCGGAGCTTTCGAACTGCCCTTGCGTCAATTGGGTCGGCAATTGCGGATTGTAGGCGCTCTGGCCTGGCTTGCGGAACAAGGTTGTGCGGACCACGACGCGACGTCCAGCGTCGCGATCGGTACGCTCGCAGGCGAGCTTGATGAACAGCCCGCCGACCGGGGTTTCCCCCTCGCCGGGCGGCGTGGCCTGGCAATCTCGCGCCGGATCGATGTTGAAGCGCGAGGCCATGATGGCGCCGAGCGTATAGGCGTCCTCGCGCTTCTTACGATCGGGCTCGGTGATGTCGTTGCGGTGCTCTGGCCGCGCGTCCGTCACCATGCGGAGCCCCTCGAGGATGCCAGCATCATCGAACAGGGCGCTCGTGACCACCGGAAACGTGACTTCGTGGGTGCCGGCCCAGCGCGAGATTTCGCGGTCATTGTCGTGGGCGCGCGCGATGTATTCGAGTTCGTCGTCATATTCGAAATAGACCTCGTGAAGGCCGTCGGGTTCCGCCGCGCAGCGCTTGAAATCGGCCCAGCCGGTCAGCGGGGCGCGCGGCGGCCCGCCGTTGGAGCCGCACGCGAAGCCGCGGAACTCGCTCGGGGCTGGCTGCTCGGCGATCGGTGCACCGATCTTGAGGTCCCAGATGGTGTCGCGCTTCAGGGGCTGGGCGCGCGCCGGCGCTGCCAGCAAGCAAAAAATGCAAAGCATCAGAGCCGCGCGATATGGCGTCGCCGCAAAACACCCCACTGGCATTTCCTTTCTGTTTCTGGCGGTGCCACAATAGCACCGTGCCGGCGTCGGGAAAAATCCCGTCCCTCGTTGCGAAGCTGACGGACGTCGAGATAGGTTACGAGCGATTGTAGCCCATCCCCCGACCAAAAGCGGGCTCTTGCCCCAGCCTCCACGCGGTGGGTTACCAAGGTACCCAAGCTACCGGTTCGTCGCCTAGTGCTCCAGCCAGAGCGCTTACGCTTGGCTGGCGGTGAAAGGCGCTTCGGCTCAATCCGGACTTGCCTGCTGTTCGATGTATTGTTTGATGATCGACAACGGGCTCCGCCGCACGAGACGATGCCGTACGAGCGAGACCAAAACACCGGCCGCGACAGACGCGCTTGAGGTGATCGGAAAAGTCACGACGGATCAGCCGTGAACTGGTCGTCGGTAGAGGCCAGCCAGCCGGAAGCCCGCCTTGCGCGTGAGTGGCGACAGGTAAACGCTCGAGGCTCCGTGCGGCGGCGGCACCAAGTTCCCGGCTTGGAATTCCCAAGACGCACGCGTTGGACGCCGCCTGTGTTGGTGAGGTCGGGACCGACGTTGGACGTGTCGCGGTTCGTGGCGGTGGCTCTTTCAGAGTGGGCAATGCCGCCGGAATCCACGACAAGTACGGCAAACTTCTCCATCGCGCGGAAGGCTATTGCTACGCCCGGCAAACCGTGCTCCCTCGCCGTCCTGAAGAAAGGGGGTTTCCGACGCGGCAGAGTTCTGATGATGACGTCTCCCACGCGATCGTAGGAGATTTATCCGCATAATCTCGATTGGGGTGAGAGCCGTCCAGGACGTCCAGGCGGGTCGCGTGCGGATATCCTGTGACCCGCATATCCGATGGGCGCGCTTTGCTTTGCCTGCGGCTTGGAATCACCGTCCGCCGCGCGCTATGATGAACCGAATGATCTGATAACGCTGGAGGAACCGCGTGCATCGCACATCTCAGTCCATTCGACCGCCACACGCGCAACGCATTACGCTCGTCCTCGGGGCGTTAGGGGGCGCTTTGCTCGTCGCGCCCGTCCTGGCCGCCGCGCAAACCCCGGATGCCAGCGACCTCGCCGAGGGGGCCCGTCTGTTCCGGCAAAAGGGCAATTGCCAGTCATGCCACGGCTGGGCCGGCGACGGCCGCAAGATGGACTCCCAAATGCCGGACGGCGCCAATCTCCGCGAGACCCGCCTCGACCGCGCCGCCCTGATCATGACAATCAAATGCGGTCTGCCCGGCACCGGCATGCCGCCTTTTGACAAGTTCGCCTACAGCGACGGCCGCTGCTACGGTCTCAAGCAGGCCGACTTGACAAAGGCCGGCCAGCGCATGTCCGACCCGCCGGCCACCCTGCAGAACCGGGAGATCGAGTACATCGTGGATTTCTTGTTCGCCAAGGTCGTCGGCAAAGGCCCGATGAACCATGCGAAGTGCATCGAGTTTTGGGGACAGGACACCGAGGCCTGCCGCGAACTGCCCGAATAGGCGGAGCCGCGACGAAAGGCGGGCGGCTTTGCTCGATCTTTAGGGCGCTCCGTGATTTCGCGGATTTTATCGTCCGGCGGGCGAGACGCGCCTGCCCGGTTGCTCAATCCGGGCTGCGCTTGCTGTAGTGCTTCGTTCGTCGTGGGTGTGGCCGCATCACCGGTCGTATTTCTTGAAATAGCGCAGATCCGGCGGCGGCTGGTCCTTCACGGCGGG
>JASHYD010000832.1 GCA_030043175.1 Xanthobacteraceae bacterium
AGAATCCGGCGTAGATGTGCCTCGCCCAAGACAATAATGTGGTCCACACATTCACGCCGAATGGATCCGATCAGCCGTTCGAGAGAGCCATTCTGCCAAGGTGAGGCCGGAGCGGTAGGTTTGTCCCGGATGCCCATGGCGCGCAATCGGCGTGTAACGACTGCACCGTAGATGCGGTCACGGTCCCGGATGATGTAGCGCGGAGCCTCATTCCAGGGGAATGCTAGCGCCATCACATCGAGCAGATGATGGCGCAAATTACGCTGCCGCATCAGCGTCGGCGCTGGCCCATAACCATTAAACTGCTGCTTGCGTCGGCCATCCCGACGATGCGCCGCGACAATCCGGCAGTCGGCATTGCCGGCGTGAAGATTCCGAAGACACGTGGCTATCACGCGTGGGAGGACCACGAGATCGCCCAGTATCGCGCCCATTGGCCGCTTGGGACGCAAGAGCGCCTAGTGATGGAATTTGCCCTGGAAGCCGTCTCCAGGCGTGTCGAGGTCCCTCGCCTGGGCCCGCAGCATGTCCGTAACGGCCGGATTCGCATTGAGCGCGTGAAGGGCAGTCGCGAAGTGGACATCCCGCTGACGCCCGAGTTCGCGGCCGCGATTGACGCCATGCCGAAATTTCATCTCACGTTCATTGTCAGCCAATGGGGCAAGCCTTACACGGCGGACGCCCTTGGTAAGCTGTTCGGTCGCTGGGCGACTGAGGCAGACCTGCCGAAGCGCTGCCGCCTTCACGGCCTCAAGAAGGGCGGCATGCGGCGCCTCGCTGAGGCTGCTGCCACCGCGCACGAGCTGATGGCGATATCAGGCCACAAGACCCTGTCTGAGGTGCAGCGCTACACCGAAGATGCCGACCGCAAGAAGCTCGCCGACTGCGGCGTCAAGAAACGCACCGAGAACGCCGAACTGGCAAACCTGGGTACCCACAAGTGGCAAACCAGCAAACCACAAACCAGTAGCTAACACATTGACAACACTAAACCTCTTCTTCCTCGCCGTAGCCCATCATGTGCAGCGGCTGGGCGGAAAGGCCGCGGGTCCGGCACCAATACACCAGTGCCTCCTCGGCGCCGTGCGTGACCCAAACCTCGGATGCGCCCGTGGCCGCGATGGTCGTGGTCAATCCATTCCAATCGGAATGATCCGAGATCACCAGCGGCAAGGCAATGCCGCGCTGGCGGGCGCGCGCCCTTATCCGCATCCACCCGGACGCAAAGGCGGTGACGGGATCTGGAAAGCGGCGCGACCAGCGGTCGTTCAAAGCGGCGGGCGGGCAGATCGCGATGGCGCCGGCGAGACTGCTCCGGTCGGCATCGCGGGCGAGGCGGAGTTCGCCGAGGTCGATGCGGTTTGCATAGTAGCGTGTGATGGCCTCGACGGCTCCATGGAGATAGATCGGCCGGTCATAACCGGCATCACGCAGCAGCGCGATGACGCGCTGCGCTTTGCCGAGCGAATAAGCGCCGACCATGTGGGCGCGCTCCGGAAACAGCGCCACCGACCGCTGGAGCTTGTCGATCTCGGCCTGCGGATTGCCGTGGCGAAACACCGGGAGCCCGAACGTTGCTTCGGTGACAAAGACATCGCAGCGCACCGGCGCGAAGGGCTGACAGGTTGGATCGGCAACGTCCTTGTAGTCCCCCGACGCTACCGCGCGCAGGCCGCCTGCTTGAATGAGAATTTGCGCGGAGCCCAGGACATGGCCGGCCGGATGAAAACTCACCGTCACGCCGTTAAGGTCGAATAGCTCTGCGTACCGGGCAGGCTGGACGGCGCCGGCGAAATTTTCGCCGTAGCGAAGCCGCATGAGGTCGAGCGTCTCCGATGTCGCCAGAACGGCGTCATGCCCCGGCCGCGCGTGGTCGGCGTGGGCATGGGTGATCAACGCGCGTGCCACCGGCCGGATCGGGTCGATATGGAAACGGCCCGGCAGGCAACACAAGCCGGCCGGAGTGGGACTGAGCAGTTCCTTGGCGCGCATAGACGAGAGATATGCCAGATAGGGACGGTTGCGAGGACCGCCAGCTCTTCCCTGAGAGGTCGGCCCGCGCAAAGCAGGCGGGAGCAGACGACACCTGCTTGCGCAGTCAACCGTCTGCTGTGCCCGTCAACCCGCCCGGGACGGCCTTCGGCAGTCCTGCCTTCCAGCGGAGGCCAGGGGAGGCTCGCCAGGGGAGGCTCGCCTGGTGCGGGCCGGATGGCGCTCATCGATAAGGCGCGCGCTGGCCGCGCCACGCTGCTGATCGCCTCGATCGGCGCTGCGCACGCGCGTCCGGGAGCGGCAAGAATACGCGATCAGCGGCGCTGTCCGGCCGATATTTGTGCTCGCCACCCCCGAGCGGTCGTGCCGCTGTTGTGGGCAATTGGCATCCGCTGGCGCGCATCAGCGGCCGCGCAACCTGGCGCGGCGTTGCCTCGTGCGAAACGGCGAACGGCGGCCTTTGGAGCCAATGCGGGCGGGCTCGATGTTCGCGATACGGCGTTTGTCGATGTGTGTCGGTGCGCCAGCCCGGCCTTTGGCCGGCCCGGCGATGAACTCGAGGCAAATCCGAGAACACGTGATCGGCAACCACTCTCGGTTCGAAAGCCCCCGCGAACGGTGCGCGGAGCTTCCCAAGGCTTTCCGAGGCGTGTCGCACGCTGATCGTTCATCGTGGGTTCATTTTACCGCATAGTAGACTGCCAACACGCTTGAGCGATTTTCCCCGCAATCAATCGCTCACATGCGAGCACGCAGCTGGCGGGGATTTGTGGTTAACAGGATGAAAGAGGCAGGGGAAGGGGGATGAATCTCGTACGGGCACTCTACTCTTGCGTATGCGGCAACTTTGCAATGCTGCTGTTTGCGGGTGCGGTGGTCGCGCAAACGGACTCGACCGCGGGGACTGCCGGCACCAATTCGGCCGAGACAAGTTCGATCGATATGAGTGCTGTGGAACGCGTCGATGAATGCATGGTGGCGCAGATTTGCATCGACCGCTACCTGTGGTCGCTGTACGAGCGAACGCCAAAAACCGACACCATCAAGGTGCCGGAACGGATGAAGGTGTCGGTAAAACGCAGGGGTAAAACGAGGGTCGTTACAAAAACGATTACCAAACTTGTAGACGAGGATTTCGCGTGGAAGGATCCAAAAGCCGCTGCAAGGGCCGGGATGTCTCCCGCGGATTACGTGATTGGCGGCATGGACCCCAATTTCAGGGTCACGCTCTATCATGCCTTGCGCGCGCTTGACGAGGCCGGCCTCATCCCGGGGATAACGAGCGCATTTCGCGACGATTATCGCCAAACCATCGCGGCAGGGCAGAAGGCCCGGACCGACAGGTCCTATCATGGCGGGAGCTTCCGCGGCGGCTATGGTCACGGTCTGGCGGCCGATATCGTCAGCGTAAAGGGCGAGACGCGCGCAGAGCGATGGGCCTCCACCGAGCAATTGTGGAAATGGATCGATACCCACGAAAAAGAGCTTGGCATCGGAAGACCTTATCGCGATCGCGACGCACCGCATGTTGCTCCGATCGGTGGCAAAGAATATGCGGCCCACCGCGTCGAGCCGAATGCCCAGCACGCAGAATCGCGGGCCAAAAAACATCAGCGGCTCGCTCTGCGCAATGATCGTGGCCCCTCGAAGCACATGAGAAGACCTTCACGGGCGCAATCGAGACTGCAAACGCCTTTCGACTTGACTTGACTTGACTTGACTTGACTTGACTTGACTTGACTTGACTTGACTTGACTTGACTTGACTTGACTTGACTTGACTTGACTTGCTCGCTGCGCCGGGACGCCCTGGCAAGAAGGGCGCCCCCGGTGACGTCGTCCTCGTCCCGGTTTAGCCACCACCTGCGCGGACGGGCCCCCACCACAAGGCGCCTTACAATGGGCGATGCTTTGCCGGCCGCCATCTGCCGGGCACGACGACCCGCCATGAGATGCGCCGTCAAGGGCTCAATCCGGGCCGCTGGCTACTCGATGAGCCCAAAGCGCGTCAATCGCGCCTGAATACGACTGACGCGAGCCAGCCTGTCATAACGGCCATCATGGCGGTGACCACACCGTAAGCAAGGCCATGATCCACCGCGGCGCCGGCGATGAAGCGTTCGAAGCCGACCGTCACGATCTCGAACGCCGAATCGGTTCGTGCAATCGCGGCGCCGCCAGCGAACAGTTTGATGTCGACATCGTAGTTGCCGACTGACGCTTCGGCCGGCACGAAGATCGTGGCGCGATAAAGGGTGGGAGTGAGGAAGGTGACCCCGTTGGTAATCTCGCCATAGAGATGGCGATCCTGCTTGATATTTACGAAGGCTTGGCGGAATGGGCTATTCGGACTCGCGTTGGCGACGTCAGGCCCGGTTTGCTGCCGTAGCGGGATATCCGCAATGCCGATCTGCTCACGACGCAGCGTCTCGGCGTCGGCGATGCTTGCGAACGGCCGGGTTGAAAGCACCTCCAGGAAGGACGGCGCGTCGACAAACGTTCGCGATTCTGCGTTCATCCATATGCCGAAGATGCGACCCTTGCGCAGAGCCACCACGGACTCGCGCGGCCCCCTCACCGTCACGACAACATCATAGCGATCGTCGTGCGGCGCCGTCGTCTGATCGTTCTCTACGGTTCCAAACAAAGTGAGTTCGACGCCCGTGAAGCTCGAAGTGATCTGGACGATATGGTTCGACAGGGACGCAACGAGGCGTTCCGCGCCCGCTGACTGAGGCGCGAGCCCCAACAGCCATGACGCGACTGCGCAGACGACCCGGATCTGCGGTCGAGAGATCCGCCTCATGGCCCCTCCCCGGCCCCGCGAATTGTGTAGAGTTCGTTCGGGGTGACGATCAGATCGAATGCGAATCGCAATCCGACCGCAAGTACAAGGATTCCGAGCAGAAGGCGCAGGCGCTCGCTGCGCATCTTCTGGCCGGCTCGGGCGCCGAATTGAGCTCCCGTCACCCCGCCCACCATCAGGATGAGGGCCAGCACGGCGTCCACGAGGTGGTTGGTTGCGGCATGCAGAATCGTTGCCGACGCCATGGTGATCAAGGTCAGCACCATCGAGGTGCCGATCACCACGCTGGTGGGCACGCGCAGGAAGTAGATCAACATCGGAACCAGCAGAAAGCCCCCGCCGATGCCCATGATGGCGCCGATGAACCCCATGATGA
>JASHYD010000833.1 GCA_030043175.1 Xanthobacteraceae bacterium
AGGAGAAAGCCTGTCCGGCGATGACGAGCGCAATGTCGGCCTGTTTCGCAGCCTCGATCGCAAGATGCACGCCTTTCTCGGCGCAGATCCGGCTCAGTACGAGAGCAAAACGGCGCTTGCGGTGCCGCGCCAAGAGCCGCTCGATTGGCACGCCGTTCTCGATCGGAGGAACGACGTGCCGCCCCGCGATACGCTGCAGGGCGGAGACGCCCTGCAGCCACGTGTCGGGACGGCGGGGTGACAGCGCCTCGGGTGCGTACCATTCGCTTGGCAGGTGGACGGTGGCGAGCAACGGCGTGCCCGGCCCGGGAAGATAGTGATTGTAATCGATTCCGTGGCAATGGATGAGGTCGATCGTTCGCCCCATCAGCACCTGGTCAATCGCGGCCCGACAGTGCGCCCAAACCTCTGCGCGCGCTGATTCGGTGATCAGCCCCCGTGTCCGCGGCAGCGCGATTAACTCGCCGGCGACACGCGAGCCCTCCAGCGCAATGACGATCGAGCGGTGGCCCGCCGCAATCAGCGCGCGGTCCAGCGCGCTCAGAATCTGCTCCGCGCCGCCGACGCTGTCCGGCGATACCGGGGCGAACGGGAACGCAACACTGAGGACGGATAGCGTCACGGCGCTCCCATGAGGCCGAACTTGGCATACGCGCTTGCTGCGAGCTCACGCCAGAGGGCGCCGTTCATCCCCCAGTGATAGCGTTCGTAGAGCAGCGCTCCGCCATTCGGCAGTACCCGAAAATCATAGGCCGGGGCTAATCGGAAGCGCTCACGATCGAGCCGGAAGGACGATAGTGAGGCGCGTTGGGAAATGTGCGCCGCGATCATACGGCGCTTGAGCTCCTGTTCGTCTTCTGAAAGCACGACGACGGTCTCGGCCAGTTCCCCCCGTGGCACGAAACTTTGCAGTGCCCAGCCGGCATTGCCGGCGCGATAGAACGGCATCTCGACGATTTGCGGGCAGGGGCCGCGGCCGGCGATCAGCGCGCAGGCAGCATGGACCGCGAAGGCCGCTGCATCGTGGTCGGGATGACCGCCTTCGAACGCATGGGTGACGACAATGCGGACCCGGCACAGCACCGGCTCAAGCCGGTGCACGAGTTCTTCAAGCGCGAATGCAGCTGTCTGGTCGGTGATGCCGAGACGGACGTGGCGCCATGATGGCACGCCGGCGAGTGCCAGGGCAGCAGTCAGCTCCGCGCTGCGCACCATCGCATAAGATTCCCGGCTCGATAGTCCCAGACGAACTGCATCGCTCATGTTGCGCGGCGCACCGTCGGTGATGTGCACGACGCGCACGAGCGGCAGACGGCGCAGAACAGCGCCGCAGCCGATGGTCTCGTCATCTGGATGCGCCACCACGACGGCGACCGGCACCGCGATGTCGGCGAGATCCGAGCTGAGCCGGCGTAAGAAAGCTAACGCCCCACCACCGTCGAGCTCGCGTCGATCGTCGTTCCCTAAACGAGCAGGACGTCTATCTGACATGTTGCGCCATAGAACTTCGCCATTCAGAGGACCGTGGTATCGGCCGAAGTTCCACGCGTTTGGACCGCAACAATATTCCGTTGACCATCTCAAAAAGACGAATGAACAAACGACCTGCGCGAGGCAAACGCATCGCGGTGATGGCAGTTCCTTTGAGCGTCTTTACCTTTGCGACGCACCATCCTCGCACGATCGGAGTGCAGCTGCGCCCGCTTCGTGATTCATCATTTATGATTCGTGATTCCCGGCTGCGCCGCCGCTGCATCCGGCCAGTCAACGACCATCAGCCGATGTCGTCGCAGATCCCGCCCGCGGGGCTCATACGGGGTCCTCGCGGCAAGCGGGCCGCTCCTGCCCGGCCGCTCGTCAAATCGGCTCGAGCGTGCGCGTCTCAGACCGGTCCGATCGATATTTGAACGGGGCTTCGTCCAATCGAACGCTTTTCCCCTGCGCCTGTTTGTTAGGGCGCAATGGACAATGCTCCCGCTCGAACCTCTGACGATCCGTGGATGGCGGCGATGCGCAACGGCGACCTCGCTACTGCGTGGGCAATCAGCGACGCCGTGCTGAGACACCGCATCGAGTCGAACCAGGTGTGCTGGAACTGGCCGCGGCACCTCCAGTTCGTCTGGCGCGGCGAGCCGCTGGCGGACAGGCGCGTCCTGGTACGGTGCTATCACGGCCTCGGGGACACGATCCAATTCCTGCGATTCCTGCGGCCGCTGCGTGATATCACCCGGCACGTGACGCTCTGGGTTCAGCCGACCCTTCTCGATCTGGCCGCCGGCGCAGCCGGTGTCGATCACGTATTGCCGCTGCATGACGGCTCTCCGGAGGCTGAGCACGACGTCGACGTCGAGATCATGGAGATTCCGCATGCGCTGCGGGTGACCTCAATTCCCAACCGGGTTCCCTACCTGCGGGTACTCCACGCCGCCCAGCTCGAGCCGCAAGAACGAGTCCATCGCGTCGGGATCGTTTGGGAGGGGGGCGCCTGGGATGCGCGTCGCGATGTGCCATTGCCGCTCCTGCGACACTTCGCGGGCTTGCCGGGCATCAAGCTCTATTCGCTGCAGGGAGGCCAGGCCGGCGCTTTGGCCCACGCGGTTCCGGCGACTCCCACGGATATCGGCACCATCAATCACGCTGCAAGGCGCATCCTGGAACTCGATTTGATCATCTCCGTCGACACAATGGTGGCGCACCTCGCGGGGGCGCTCGGCCGGCCAGTGTGGACGCTCCTGCACGCCGACTGTGATTGGCGCTGGGGTCGTGACAGCGATCAAACCGCTTGGTATCCGACGATGCGCCTCTTCCGTCAGAAAACGGCGGGCGAGTGGGATGGCGTCATCGCGGCGGTGTGCGAGGCTCTGGTAAACCGAGTGATGCGGCCGGGGCCGCCTGCTTGTGCGGCACCACTGTCGACACCATCATCATCGTCATCTTCTTCTTCTTCTTCTTCTTCTTCTTCTTGTTCTTCTTCGTCCCCGCCTCGATAATTCTTGCAAAATCTGCGGCCCGGGGAACAAACGTTGTGCGTCGGCGTTCGACGATGCGAAGCGTTGTCGATACGACTTCGCTCGTGTGCGCGCGATCGAGGCTGCGGTGGACGGCAACATGGAAACATCGACACGCGATCCCGTTCGCGTCGGCATTATCGGGGTCGGTAATTGCGCCTCATCTTTCGTGCAGGGCCTCACCTATTACAGGAATGCAGCGGCGAACGAGCCGGTGCCCGGCCTGATGAATTGCGAGCTTGGCGGCTATCACGTTAGCGACATCGAAATTGCGTCCGCTTTCGACGTCAGCGACGACAAAGTTGGGCGCGACGTAGCCGAGGCTATTTTCGCCAAGCCCAACAACACCCGCCGCTTCGCAAACGTGCCTGCGACCCATGTGCGCGTGCAGCGCGGCCCCACACTGGACGGGCTTGGCCGCTACCTCCGTAACGAGCTCGAGGAGTCAGCGGAGGCCCAGGTCGACGTCAGCGAGGTCCTGCAGGCGACGCGCACCAATGTCGTCGTGTCGTATCTCCCGGTCGGTTCGCAACAGGCGACCGAATGGTACGCTGAGCGCGCGCTGGAAGCGGGGTGCGCCTTCGTCAATTGCATTCCAGTGTTCATCGCCTCCAGCCCGGGATGGAGCCGCAGGTTCAAGGAGCGGGGCCTGCCGGTGATCGGCGATGACGTCAAGAGCCAAGTGGGAGCCACCATCGTGCACCGCGTGCTCTCGAATCTGTTCCGACAACGCGGCGTTCGCCTCGATCGAACCTACCAGCTCAACTTCGGCGGTAACAGCGATTTCCTCAACATGCTGGAACGCGAACGGCTGGAATCAAAGAAGATATCGAAGACGCAATCGGTCACGAGCCAGCTCGATATCCCGCTCGAACCGCACGACATCCACGTCGGTCCGAGCGACTTCGTGCCGTGGCTAAGCGATCGCAAGTGGGCCTATATCCGCATGGAAGCCACAGCGTTCGGCGGCGCTCCGCTCAACCTCGAGCTCAAGCTCGAAGTCTGGGATTCGCCCAATTCGGCTGGCGTGGTCATCGATGCCGCTCGCTGCGCAAAGATCGCGCTCGATCGCGGAATCGGCGGCCCGTTGATCGGGCCGGCGAGCTACTTCATGAAGTCGCCGCCGCAGCAGTTCACTGACCAAGAGGCGCGCCAGCGCACGCTTCGGTTCATCAACGGCCATTGATGGAGGGGGCCTGTGACCACGTTCTGCCTGGTCAGACACGCCTCCTACGCGTTGGTTGGGCAGGTGCTTGCGGGCTGCGCGCTAGACGTTTCGCTCGACCAGGCCGGCCGGCGGCAAGTTGAGGTGCTGGCGAAGGAATTCTCGCGCCGCCGGCGGATCGGCGCCGTGCAGTCAAGCCCGCGCCGGCGAACACTTGAGACCGCGCGTCCGATTGCCGAGCGCATTGGCAGGCCGCTCGAGGTCGAGCAGGCGCTCGATGAGGTCGATTTCGGGGAATGGAGCGGTCGCCGGTTCGCGGAGCTAGGTCGCGATCCGCGCTGGCGAGCATGGAATGAATCGCGCGGCAAGGAACGCCCGCCGGGCGGAGAGAGCATGGCCGAGGTGCAAACACGCGTGGTCGCTCATCTCGAGCGGGTGCGCGATCGTCATCCCGGAGCAATCGTCGTGGTGGTCAGCCATTGTGATGTCATCCGGGCCGCTCTCCTGCACTATCGCGGTCAGCCGCTCGATGCCTATGCGGGCATTTCGATTCCGCCGGCGGCGGTAACCATCTTGCGTCTCGCGCGTCGCGGCCGCGCGATGAGCGCCGGCAATGAGGCAACCTCGACATGAAGATCGTGGTGTTCGGTCTCACGATCAGCTCGTCATGGGGCAACGGCCATGCCACCCTGTGGCGCGGGCTCTGCCGCGCGCTCGATCGCAAGGGTCATCGGCTCGTATTCTATGAGCGCGACACGCCCTACTACGCCGGCGCGCGCGACTGCTGGGAGATTCCGGGCGGGGAGCTCGTCCTCTATCAGGATTGGGCCGAAATCCGAGGGCGGGCGGGGCGCGACGTCGCGGACGCAGATCTGGCTGTGGTGAGTTCGTATTGTCCCGATGGGATCGCCGCAACCGAGCTGGTGCTGTCGGGGCGCGCCATGACGGCGTTCTATGATCTGGATACGCCGGTGACACTCTCTCGCTTGCAACGCGGCGAGCCGCTGTCCTATGTGGGGCCGGCTGGGTTATGCGGCTTCGATCTCGTCTTTACTTATACGGGCGGACGGGCGCTCGACGGGCTGCGCGACCGGCTTGGCGCACGGCGCGTGGTTCCGCTCTACGGACATGTCGACCCCGATGTCCACCGGCCTGGAGAATTCGCCCCGCATTATGCGGCCGATCTCTCCTATCTCGGCACATTCGCGATCGATCGACAGGCCGCATTGGAAACCCTGTTCGTCGAGCCGGCGCGACGCCGCCCCGGCCAGCGCTTCCTGATCGGCGGCGCCCAATACCCGGATGATTTTTCGTGGTCGCACAACATCTCTTTCGCCCGTCACCTGCCACCCGGCGAGCATCCGGCGTTCTTCGCGTCCTCGCGCCTGACATTGAATGTGACGCGTCGTGACATGGCCGCCATGGGATGGTGCCCGTCCGGACGATTGTTCGAAGCGGCGGCGTGTGGGGCGGCTATCATATCCGATGTGTGGGAGGGGCTCGAGGCGTTCTTCTCACCCAATGAGGAAATCCTATGCGCCCGTGGCGCCGATGACGTCGTATCGGCACTCGATCTCGACCCGGCGCAAATCCGGCGCGTCGCGAACGCGGCGCGTGAGCGCGCGCTCGCTCAGCACACCTCCGATCGTCGTGCGGAGGAGCTGTTGCGGGCCATCGGGGAGAGCTCGTCGTCGCTCCGACGCGAATTCCAGGAGGCCTGAGATGTGGGGAATCATCCCGGCTGCGGGACGCGGGAGCCGCATTCAGCCGCTCGCTTTCTCCAAGGAGCTGCTACCGGTCGGGAGCCGGATCGACAGCGGGACAGAGCGCCCCTGCGCCGTCAGCGAATATCTGGTCGAACGCATGATTGTCGGCGGCGCCACCAAGATCTGCTTCGTGATCGCGCCCGGCAAGTCCGACATTCTGAGCTACTACGGGTCGGGCTACGATACCGTCGCATTCGCCTATGTGGTTCAGCCGCAGGCCAGTGGTCTTTGCGACG
>JASHYD010000834.1 GCA_030043175.1 Xanthobacteraceae bacterium
TGATACCGCGGCGTTGTGAAGGCCCACGTCTAGCTGAGTATGATCCTTGTGAGGGCGTGTCACGAGGAGCGTGGGTAGGAGTCGCGGAAGCCTTCGTTCCGGGCGATTGATCCGGCAACGCGCAAGCCGGTCGAGAGAATGTGGAGCGGCGAGGCAACGTGCCTTGGGGCAGCTGTGATGCCACTCGTTGATCTCAGCGACGACGAGACCGCCCGAAATTTCACGATGCGCTTTGCCCGGAGTCGTCATCGGTCACCCGGACGCGGTGCCACTCCGCGGCCATTGACCGGGTCTATCGATGACGACCACCTCTACGACGTGCAAATCAGCTCCCAGCAAGCCGGGCGCACACGCCGCAGCACTGTCACCCCTGCGCCTTTGCCCGCTGAAGGCCTCGACGAGATGTCCAATATCAAGCTCGTCCGGGACATCGCCTCAAAGAGGCTCAACAACCGCGACGGGCCGTACCCGTGGAATATTCCGGTGTCGCTGGCGCTCCAGATCATCAAGGCCCTGCACCGCCAGTTAAGGAGCGGGATGCATACAAGGGCCACATCACAGTATCCCGGTTCCGCAGAGGTAGATCGCCATGGCGCTTGATGCGAACCAACGAGTCCTTCTCGCTAGCCTCGATGCCTTGAACGACATCCGCAACCAGAAGCATTACGGCCCGATCCCCTGCGAGATCGACGAAAAGACTCATGGTGACCCCCCCATTGTAACCGTGGGTTACGAGAGTAGGTGCGACGACGCACCTCTACGGCTGTCGCGGCCTCAAAACTACAGTCGGTACATGCGCCTCCCCGTTCTTCTGCTTGCGCTGGCTTCGGCCCAAGCCTTCGCTCAAGCGCCCCCTGCCATCGTGATCCAAGCCGGCACCGTATTGGATGGCAAGGGTGGAGTGCTCCACAATCAGCAGATTGTCATCGACGGGGCGATCATCCGATCAGTCGCGGCCGGAACGGCAAGACCGACCTACGACTTGCGAGGGCTGACGGTCATGCCCGGCTGGATCGATACGCATGTGCATATGAACTGGCACCTGGACGAAAATCACAAATCGGTCAACGGCGGTGAGAAGCCGGAGGATGCCGCCCTCTACACCGCGGGTGATGCCTGGATCACGCTGTTGGGCGGGTTCACCACGGTACAAAGCGTGGGGGCGGCAATTGATGGCGTGGTGCGGGATCGCATCGCCCAGGGTGTACTGCCCGGACCTCGCCTGCTCACTTCCCTGCGCCAAATTAACGCTCGCAGCGGCGATGCCGAAGCGCTGCGGGCTCTGGTACGCCGCACCAAGTCGGAAGGCGCCGATGTGATCAAGCTGTTCGCCACGGCGGGCCTGGGCGCGGGCGGCAATCAAAGCATGAGCAATGAGCAGATCCAGGCGGTCTGCAGCGAGGCGGAGGCGGCGGGGCTGCGCGCGGTTGTCCACGCGATCGGAGACGCGGGGGCGCGGGCGGCGGTGCTAGCCGGCTGCACCTCGATTGAGCATGGGACCTTCCTGCACGACGACACCTTGGATCTGATGGCACGGCGGGGCACGTATTTCGACCCGAATTTGCTGGTGCTGCACAACTATCTGGACAACCGCACCAGCTACGCATTCAACGAGCAGGCGCTGGCCACCCTCGAAAAAGGGATCGCGCTGACGATCGACGCTTTGCGGCGCGCCCGCGCGCATCACGTGAAGATCATATTCGGTACGGATGCCGTAGCCGGCGCGCATGGCCGCAATGCCGAGGAGTTTGTCTACCGGGTAAACGACGCCCACGAAAATCCGGGCGACGTGCTCGTCACCGCCACTTCGCTTTCAGCTGAATCCCTAGGGCTCCGCGACCAAATCGGCATGCTCGCCCCGGGCTTCCAGGCGGATCTCGTGGCGACGGAAGGCAACCCGCTGGAGGATATCACTGCGGTCCGTCGGGTTGTCTTCGTGATGAAAGGGGGCGTGGTGTACCGGAACGAAACCCGACCGGGCAGCGCCGGCGCGAATCGCTGAGCCCTGCCGCCAAACCATGTTTAACGGCGAGCCAAGACGCATCGTCAATGCACTGCGAGGCTAACACAGACCGACACACCATGACGAACCGCGACGAGCGCATTACAACCCAGCCGGGCACACTGCCAGCGTTGTGGCGCTTGCCGGGGTGCACGACGGCGAGGCCGAGAGCCGTGAGGCACAAGCCGGTCACTGGTTTTCACGGTGGCGAAGCCGGAACCCAGTCCGAGAGCATCGGCAATCCGTCCCACCGGCCGATGAGCACCGCGCCGGCAATCGTCACCGCGACGAAGCCAGCAGCTTGACCTGTTGCCTTTTTAGGCCGAGGCAAAGGGCGCCATGTAGGCTCCAGAGAACCAAGAGCCGAGCCGGCAGCGCTCCCCGGACCAGTGGTCGAACCTGTCCGGCGATGTTGTCAAAATAAGTGCTTGCGTGAGCAGGACTACGCCTCTTGTAAATATTTTTTGTCGCGGTTGGAACAATTGGCCTCTGCGGCCAATTCCGTCGCGATCAATCAGCACAGCAGCCGCGGTTTCGACCGATTTTGACCCAAAAGCTAACGTCAATCAGTGGCTTCGCGGCAGCCCGTACCCTGCCAGGGCTACTTACTTTTTTGTTGATGAATGGCGGAACTCTTCGAGAATCATGCGGTTCTTTTGCCCGCGTACCCATCTGCCGACAATGAGCGCGCTACCGTGCGCCTTTAGGCTCGGTGCTGCTGACATGCCGCGGTTCGCTGTTGTGTCGCAAGAGCTCCTCTGGAAGAGTGCCGAGAACCGCCGCGAGTGCGCGAATCTGATGCGTTGTTGTCGGTTTGAGCTGAGGGAAATGACAGCGGCGACGGTGACAACCACATCGAATCGCGGTCGCTAATGCGAGAGGTCGATGTCCTCCTTTACGTACGCGCCGCCCAAGGGCTGTTTCGCGGATGCTGCCTTAGAGAGGGTGAATGCGGGCCGCCACCTTCGCGCCGCCGCGTACTTCCTAGCCGCTCGCGATCTTGTGTTTTGACTATCCACAACCTAATGGCGTAGCGTGTATACTAGTACCCTGACCTTTGGCCGGCACGGCACTGCCGGCCTTTTTTCTTTCGAGCAGCCTCTCGGCAAGCCGACCGCGAAGCACCGGCTGGCCGCTAACCCACGCCGGCTCGAACGCGAGCAAGAGGCCGTGGGAAGCCGCCTAGCGCGCGATCCGTGATGCGACGAAAGACTAGCTTACCGTTTGCGCCATTTGTCGTTGCTAGGGGGTACGAGCGCGCGCGGTTCCCCTTACCCTAACCAGCGCGCCGGTCCCGGCGCTTGCCTCAACCTATCCAACGAGCGCCGGGACCACACGCTGCATCGCAGGCGGAGCCGCGGTTTTCAGGTGCCTGTGAGGGGTGGCCCTCCGCGATTCGGTCGGGCCGGGAGTCCTTGAAGCCCGACCGCCGCAGTCACAACGCAACTCCGATGAAATGTGTGAACCCGAGTAGGGCACGCAGCTGGAATGCGCCGCGTCGGACCTGTTTCATCAGTGGCGGTTGACTGAGCGTTTGCGCGGTTCCGATGGAGGTAGCGTGGCCAATCGCGACATCGTGGCCATCGGCGCGGGTTTGAGGCCCTGCGTTTCCTGGCCAAAGGGTTTCATCAGGATTTTCCAGCTTCGATCCTTGGTAGGCCCGCGTGAGAACCCGCCAGGCGATGCTGCGTTCGATTGCGATTTGCTGCGGCTACCGGGGGCGATCGGCGTTTTGCTCACCGGGACGCTTGGGGATAGCGCACCAGGGCTATCGGCGATCGAACAGCGGGGAGGCATAGGGTGGTGCAAAATCCAACGGACGCAGCATTTTCGGAACGCCAAAAGGCGCGACAACCCGAACCACGTCGTGGACTTACGCGAATCGCCGGCGCTTCCGGAGAACTGCTTCGTCAGCCGGCCGGCGATCCGATCGCAGTGCCGAATAAGGTGCGATACGGACCCGAGATTGCGAGAAATGGCCGGGCAAGCATAGAAAAGATGGATTGACCCCGGGCAACGCTCAGTCCTGACACCTCCCAAAGCTGGCCGCGCGCTCAATCAAACACTTGGACAGGGGACAAAGCGGTTAAATCGTATCAGATTCTGCGCTGCACGGTGAGCAGCCAGCGCAGCCCGTGCTCGGCCGGCTCGTCACCCCCGACATCGACGACGAACTGAGGGGACCTACGCGATCGCTGAGGGCGTCGATGGGCCGCTCACCACTTCCGTTTTGCGGACATCAGTTCTACCGGCGACGCTATGAGGGGTGCCGTCGTTGAGGTCCGGGCCTATGAGGACACCGCAGCCGCAACTGCTTGCCGCGCGGTCCGACCTGCCGATCGTGGCGCAAGTCACGGCGAACGGCGCCACCTGGCTCGACAGGCGGCTGCTCGCCCGAGAGCCCGTGTCAACCGGCGGCGGGTTCGGTGCGGAAGTGCAAGACACTATGGAGCGCCGCGTTGAATACCTCGTCAGCTCGTGGACGAGACGGGTCATCTGCTATTTTTCCAAAAACCCAAAGCGATCTGACACATGTGAAGACCAGACTGGATACAGCCCACTGCGGTAGGCTCATGTTCTTAACGTATCGAGTAACGTCCCGGCCTCCTTCAAGTCGAGCGTATCGAAGCCTTCGGTGAACCACCCGTAGACCGAAGCGAGAAGACCGCAAGCCTGCTGCCGCTTGCCCTGATCGCGCCAGAGCCGCCCCATGCTCATCGCGGCGCGCAGTTCCCAGGACTTTGCCTGCTGTTTACGAGCGACCGCAAGCGCGCGCTCGAAATACGTTTCCGCTTTCGCCACATCCGGCTGCGGCGACAGCAGCGCGATTTCCCCCGTAATGCGATTGACCTCCGCCTCGTACCACCTTTCGTTGGTTGTTTCGACTACAGTCATCGCCTCGCCGATGCAGCGAGTAGCCTTATCGAATTCTCGAAGGTCCGCATGAGCCTTTGCCAGATAGGACAAGTACAACGACATGTCCGTTGTTGATCCTGTTGATCGAAATGCGGTTGTGCCGGACGTGATCGTTAGAACAGCGTCTGAGGCTTTACCGGTGAGGGCCAATACGCAGCCACGTTGCATCATCCCCCATGACCCCCAAAACAGCGACCCTGTTTGATCCGTCAGAGCGATAAGTTCATCTGTGATTGCGTTCGCTTTTGCGTAATCTCCGCAAATGACGTAGGTCATCGACGCGACTGAAAATGCATACATTAATGTGGCGGCTTGGCCGATCTCACGCGCCTCGTTGAGCGCGCGCTCGGTGTCGGCGAGCGCCGCATGGGGAAAGCCAAGCACACAGAGAGCGTTCGACCGAATGGACAAGGTTGCCACTCTGGCGTCGAGGCCAAGCGCCGCCAGATGACGATGCTCGGCAGGATCGCAGAGCGCTATCGCGCGATCAAGATGCGCTCGTCCCTCTACAATCTCCCCGATATGCAACAAGGAAAAGCCCATGAGGCGATGCCCGGTAATGAGCTGCCCCGTCGTTGCCTGCTTCTTCGCAAGCGCCAGGAACTGGACGGCAAGTTCACGCGCCGCCTCGCCGTTGAACGCCACGTAATTCTGCACCCAGACGCCGTGGAGCACGGAGAACAGCACCAGCGGATCTTCGGGAGGCTCACCGAGCGCTTCAGCCTGTTCGATCAGCTGACGTGCCCGCTCCACGGCTGCCTTGCTTTCCTGAGCAGCATAACCTTTGACAGGGAGGAGGGGGGCTATGAGCGCAACCTGCAGCTTGATCTCTTCGCGACGCAACGCGGCCGTGGTGGGCAAAGTCGCGATCTGGTCCAGAGCAAGCGTGATCTGCTGTATGGCTTCAACTAGCGCCGAGCGTTGGGCCGAGCGCTGTCCCGCTTTGCCCCACAGCCGCGCGGCTTTCTCGATCTGCCCCGCCCGGGTCCAGTGCCCTGCCAACAGCTCGGGTTGATTCTCGGTGATCTCCGCGAACTGGCTTTCGAGGGTTTCGGCGATTCGAGCATGCAGCGCACGTCTCGGCTCGCGCAGCAGCGTGCCGTAAGCCGCGTCTTGTATCAGGGCATGCTTGAACAAGTAAGTTGCGTGTGGCGGCACGCCCTGCTGGTACAGCAATCCAGCCTGAATGAGACGATCGAGTCCCGATCTCAGCTCCGTCTCCGGCTTGCACACCACCGCAGCCAGCAGGTCATGCGAGAACTTGCGTCCGATCGCCGCCCCGATCTGCGCCAGTTCCTTGGCGAAGCCGAGCCGGTCGAGCCTCGCCATCAACGATGCATGCAAGGTTGCGGGAACCGCCGGCGCCGAGGAGGGAATCAAGGCGGCAGTCCGCCGTGCTTCATCCTCGCTTTCTGTCTCTAGCACCGCCTTCGTCATCTCTTCCACGAACAGCGGGATGCCGTCGGAGCGCTCAATGATGTCCCGCCGAATGCTCTCCGGCAGGAGCTTGTTGCGCACGACCTGGTCGATCATTGCATCGACATTGTGCTGGGCCAGACGACCAATCGTGCAGACCGTCACATGCGCCCCTGCGATCCAGGGCGGCTCGAATTCCGGCCGGTAGGTCACGACCAGCAACCCGCGGAGCGTCCGAATCCTGTCCACGGCCCGACTGAGCGCTTCCAGGCTCGTCGGGTCAATCCAATGCACATCCTCGAAAATCATTAGCACCGGGCTAGAACGTGACAGCGCCTCCATTCGTAAATTCAGCGCGTCCAGCGTTCTTTGCCGGCTCTGCTGGGGGGAGAACTCGAGCGCAGGGTAGCGTCCATCATTTGGTAGTGACAGCATCTCGGCAAAGAGCGCGGCATCCTGCATCGAGGTTGAGGTCTTTGCGAGCATCGCATCAAGCTTGTCGAGCCTCGCTTGCGGAGTTTCGCCATGCGCCAGTCCTATGGCACGTTCCATCTGGCCGATGATCGGATAAAGCGCGCTGCTGGCGCGCCGTGGGGAACAAAAATAGTGCAAACGCGTGTGCGGCTCGTCAGCGAGGCATTCCATGAGCGCGACCGTGAGTCGTGATTTCCCGATACCGGCCTCGCCAGAGAGCAGCACAACTTGACCTTCACCGATCTTTGCCTTGGACCAGCGTCGAAGCAGTAATTCGTATTCTTCTTCCCGCCCAACGAGGGCCGTCAGGCCGGCCGTGTGCAACGCCTCGAAACGGCTTGCCACGGAACTCGCCCGCAGCACCGCCCATGCCCGCACTGGCCCGGGAAAGCCCTTGAGGCCCTTTAGCCCGATGTCCTCGACCTCGAAGAGGCTGCCGAGAAGCCTTCGCGTGCCCTCAGCGATGACGACGGTGTCCGGCTTGGCGATCTCTTGCAAGCGTGCCGCGAGGTTCGGCGTCTCTCCGACGATCCTGCGCTCCTGCGCCTCCCCCGATCTGATCAAGTCGCCGACCACGACTAGCCCGGTGGCAATGCCGACACGGATTCGCAGAGGTGCACGCGTCTTGAGTCCCGCCACCGCCGCGATCAGAGCGAAGCCAGCCCGTACCGCTCGTTCGGCGTCATCCTCTTGAGCTTGTGGGTAACCAAAATACAGGAGGACGCCATCCCCCATATATCGGGCGATGAATCCGCTGAAGTGGTTCACGGTCTCGGCCACGCAATTCTGATAAGCCGAAACAACCTCTCGCAGGTCCTCTGGGTCCATGCAGGCCGCGAGTGCCGTCGAACCGACCAGGTCCGAGAACATCACCGTGAGTTGGCGGCGCTCCGCTTCGTCCCGCGGCTTCAACTCAGGTGCAGCCGCGAGCTGGGGCGCGGCGGAAACAGTTGCGGCGAGCTCGGCAATCGCACGCAGTATCCTTCGGCGATCTCCGAGCACGACACCGATGTCCTTGAGATCCTGATCCGTGAGGTCCTGCAGGATCGAAAGATCGATTCGGTTTTCGGCAAAGCAGTCCGCATACTCGGATAGCCCGAGCGAACCAAGCCACTCATCAATCGGCGTCATGCGCCGCGTCCCCCTGAACTTACCACGATCCGCAGGTCCTGCGCGCCCAGCTGGCTGGAACAGCGAAATCAAGAGTTGCGCGTCATCCTTGTGTCAAGCCCAATCTTTGCAGGAAAGCTGCCACGGTAGCGCCAACTCTCGCAGTCGGACTGGCAGAGCGCCTTCTGCGGCCGAACTATCCGCAGCTCTTGGAAGTGATCGGCAGGGAAGCTTCGGTCGATGCGGTATCCAGATGCGCGGTGACGCCGGCGCGGAGAAAACCGCGGAGACAGGCGAGTCCAAGTATTGCAAGAGCCCGGTCCTGGCCCTGCACATATTGCGGCTGTTCTCCCCGATGGTCCCGACCGCGGCGCTTGTGATGGATTTAAAGCAGCGTGGCCTGTTGGACGAAACGGCGGTGGCCTTCGGAAGCGAATTTGGCCAGACACCGTTTGCGCAAGGCGCCTTGAAGGCGAACTTCGGACGAGACCATCATGGCGGCAACTTCACATGGCGGTTTGCAGGGGCAGGCACGAAGGCCGGATACACGCATGGTCAGATGATTTTAGCTACAGCATCGTGAAGGACAGCATGCACGTCATTGACCTGAACGCCATCATCATGCGCATCATGGGGATCGATCACAAGCAGCTGACCTTCCCACTCTCAGGACGGGACTTCGGGCTGACCGATGTGTATGGTGAAGTTCCACTCCGTTCAAAGCGTGAGATCTGATGGAGTTCGTCTACTTCTTGGGTCGGTTTCTTGTGCTATTGCGCACATACCGATCACCTCGGCGCTGGCCGTCGTTTTGCTGGATTGGCTTTCAAGGAGGGAAACGCACAAGCAGTTCGAGCCGGTTGTGCCGCCTCTCTGAGCGGCCACCGCCATCAGGTGCAACCGCGGCACGCTTGCGGTTGGACAACACAAGTTCACCGACATCGGCATCGCCGCCTTGGCGCCGCTCAAGAAGATACCTCAACATCTACGGCAAGCCGGGTGTTACCGATGCGAAGGTCGCGACGCTAGCGGCCAGCATTACGGGAAGTGTATCTTTGGGGCACGTCAATCAGTCTAGCCGGTGTGCAGAAACTGCGGCAATAACGACCGCAACTGCGGGGCGACAACGGTGATAAGCAAATACCTGTTCCGGTGCCGCCCGGGAGTAAAAGGAATGGGCGAGAGCAAGTTCCGCAGGACCGCGCATCTCGTCGGTAGCATCGGCCTCGACTCGGTCGAGGACGTCTTCGCGACCGTGGGCCCGGCGCTCGGGGCCTACCTGCGCCGCATTCCAGACGGTGAGATCGGCGGCCGCAAGATCTGGATTTCGTGGCAATACCCATTGCTGCGGGCGCAACCGTTCCTGGTGCCCGACCCCTCCGGCGCGATCCGCCCGACCAATCGATTTCCGCTGCTGTGCCTGGCCGACGGCGTGAAATCCGAGGACGCGCGCTTCGGGGAGCTGAACTACTCGCGCGAGGCGCGCGCATCCTATCTCGATTTCATTGCGGCGCGTGATACGGGCCTCATCGCTGCGGGCGTGCGTTTCCAGGTGTGTCTGCCGACGCCATTCGCGGTGGTCAGCTCCGTCGTGGTGCCCAATTCGATTGAGCTCGTCGAATCGGCCTACGAGAAGGCGATGCTGGAAGAGGTCGCGCGCATCTGCCGGCATATCCCGCATGACGACCTATGCATCCAATGGGACGTCTGTAACGAGATGGTTATCTGGGACGGCCAGCCGACCAAGGCTGTGCCCTATGGCGAGGAACCGCGCGAGATGATCCTCGCGCGCATGGCCCGGCTGTGCCGCGCGGTGCCGGGCGATGTGGAGCTCGGGCTGCATCTCTGCTACGGCGATTTCGACGGCCGGCATTTCGTCGAGCCAAAGGACGCCGGCGCAATGGTGGAATTCGCCAATGCGCTCGCCGAAGCGAGCCCGCACAAGCTGGCCTATGTCCACATGCCGGTGCCGCCCGAGCGCGACGACGACGCCTTCCATCTGCCGTTCCGCCGTCTGGCGCTGGGCGAAAGCACCGAGCTCTATCTCGGCGTGGTGAGCGCGCGCGATGGCGCCGAAGGCGCGCGACGGCGCATCGCTGCGGCCAGCCGCCACGCGCCGCCGTTCGGCATCGCCACGGAATGCGGCATGGCACGCGCCCGGACGCGCGAAACCGTCAGGAAACTATTGGACATTCATACCCAAATTTGTGCCGAAGCCTGAAAGGAGCGACCCGCGCTCTTGGACTGAGCCGCGCGAGGCGGTCGCACGCTCTCGCCGTCGCACAAGGGCTCGCTGAATCATCACGGCCGCCTCCGGAGCGAATCTGCCGGTCAGTCGTCGATAGCAGCGCGGTAGCTGGCACGAGAGTCCACTTCCTCGACCGCATCCGCTAGGTCTTGTGGACATTAGAGTGAAGTTGCCGTGACAACGTGACTCATGTGTCCTCGAAAAGAGGAATCTCAACAAAGCGAGAGCGACCTTCTCTGTGGTTTTGATTCCATAATCCTCCGCGAGCTTGGTCCGAAAGTTCGAGTCAGCTCAAGGGCTTACAAGCGAGTCGTGGCGACAGCGCCACCAGTGAATGGCAAAGCTTGAATCAAATCAACAATGGCCGCGTTTTTCTTCATCGGCGCCTGTTAGCAACTCAGGATTAGAGGGGGGGATTCCCCCCGATTCGCGAAAGTGATTCAAGATCGCAACTGGGGAGGGCGATCTTGATTCGGCGGGC
>JASHYD010000085.1 GCA_030043175.1 Xanthobacteraceae bacterium
CGCCGCCACGTTGATCGTGTCGCCGGCGGGCGAATCCTTGCTGCTCGACACTGGATTTCCGGACGGCGACCGCGACGCGAAACGAATCTACGCGGCGGCGCAAAAGGCCGGGTTGAAGCAGATCGACTATCTGGTGATCAGCCATTGGCACCGCGACCATGAAGGCGGCCTTGCCGCACTCGCCAAGATGATCCCGATCGGCCGGTTTTTCGATCACGGCGATGGGGTCGAGGCTGTCGACAAAGCGAGGCTCGAGGACTACAAGGCCGTGGCCGGCAGCAAGCGCACGGTCGTCAAGCCTGGCGACAAAATTCCTTTAGAGGGCGCTGATGTTCTGGTCGTATCTTCCGAATTCACGCTCATCGATCATCCGGTCAACGGCGGCGGCCCCAACCCGCTCTGCGTCGATGCGGCCCAGATGGCGCCGGCCGCGCCGGAAAATCAGCGCATGGTCGGCGTGCTGGTCAGTTTCGGCGCCTTCACGTTCCTCGACGTCGCCGATCTCGACTGGCAGAAGGAGATGGAGCTCGTCTGCCCCACCAACAGATTGGGGCGTGTCAGCCTCTACCAGACGAGCCGTCACGGGTCGTTCGACGGCGCCGGTGCACCGGCATTTCTTGGCGCCATCAACCCGCAGGTCATCGTGGTGAACAACGGCCCCCGCAAAGGTCTCGGCCAATCCGACAACCGCATCAAGCCGCTGGAGACATCCAAGCCGTCCGCTCCTTACGAGAAAAATTCGTATCTCAGGATGGCGAAGCTGCCGGGAATCGAAGGCATCTGGCAGGGGCACCTTTCATTGCTGGATAAGGACCCGAGCCACAATACCTCGCCTGACATGATCGCGAACTTCGAAGAAACCGCGCAGTGCCAGGGCAATCTGATAACGGCATCGGTCGCGGCGGACGGCAGATTTACCCTCACCAACGGTCGCAACGGCTTTAGCAAGACCTACGTGGCGCGGCAGGCGAAATAGCAGCCCATCATCGCAGCACAGTTCGCTGTCGCGCGCTGTGGCGTCGAGCATCGGTGTCGTTGCGCGCGAAGGCGGCGAACCTGTAACTGGTAATGGCGGGATGCGTGCGTTCACGGCAATGACGCTAAAGAGTCGGTGGCGGCTGCGGTTCAAAAGAACATGCGCTGAGTTTCCGATTGAGTGAATCGCTCGTTTCAGCGTCAGGCCACGCGCAATGACACCCCGCCGCGTTACGCGGCCGGGACCCGTTGTAGCGGGCACTCCGCGTTCGAATGACGGCCACTCGGGCACGGTCTGGGTTGGCCGGGAGCAGCCACTCGCGCCGCGTCATCGCAATGTGCTCTAACCTGCCGCCACTGCGTTGTCATAGGCCTCGCTCAGGGTGAGCCATTGGCGTTCAGCATCCGAAAGGCTGCGTACGACGTCGGCGCGCTCCTTCCCGAGCGTCGCGACCCGAGAGGGGTCGCGACCGTAGAGCGCGGGATCAGCGAGCGCTGCATCGATTTCGGCAAGCCTTTTGGTAAATCGGGAAACGGCCTTGTCGCATTCGTCGATGCGCCGCCTGAGCGGGGCAAGCTCGCTGCGTCTCTCGGCGGCGGCCCGGCGCAGGGCGGCCCGCGACGTGCGCGCTTCGCCGCTGTTATTGCGCTCCCGGATCTCGCGCGGCCCCTCCTCGAGCGAACCCGCAAGCACGAGCCGGCGATAGTCGTCAAGGTCTCCATCGAAGGGAGTGACCTCGCCGTTCGCAACGAGCAACAACCGCTCGACACAGGCCTCCAAAAGAAAGCGGTCGTGCGAGACCAGGATAACGGCGCCGGAATAATCGTTGATGGCCTCGATCAGCGCTGCGCGGCTGTCGATATCGAGGTGGTTGGTGGGCTCGTCCAGCACCACAAGATGCGGTCCCTCGAAGGTTGCAAGCCCGATGAGCAGACGCGCCTTCTCTCCGCCCGAGAGGCTCGCCACCTTGGTGTCGGCCATGGCGGCCGAAAACCCGATAGCGCCGGCGCGCGCGCGGACCTTGGCCTCCGGTGCGTCCGGCATCAGTCGCCGCAAATGGTCGTAGGCGCTTGCTTGCGGATTGAGTTCTTCGAGCTGATGCTGGGCGAAATATGCCGTTTTGAGCTTGTCGGCGCGGGTTACGCGCCCCGAGAACGGCGCGAGCCGGTCGGAGAGGAGCTTGGCCAAGGTCGACTTGCCGTTGCCGTTGGCGCCGAGCAGAGCGATGCGATCGTCGGCGTCGATGCGCAGCGTGAGCCGCCGCAGGACCGGACGGTCGGGTTCATAACCGACGGCGGCGTCGTCGAGGGCGATGATCGGCGGCGACAAGGGCTTGGCAGGCGAGGGGATCGCGATCGGCTGCGCCTCCGCCTCGATGTGCGCGTTGATCGGCTGCAATTTCGCCAGGAGCTTGAGGCGCGATTGCGCCTGGCGCGCCTTGCTGGCCTTGGCGCGGAAGCGCTCCACGAACGCCGTGAGATGCTTGCGCTGCGCCTCCTGCTTGCGCGCGAGGCTGTGGTCCAAGGCAAGGCGATCGCTGCGCTGGCGCTCGAAGGAGGTGTAGTTGCCGCGATAAAAGGTGAGCTTGGCGCGGTCGAGATGCAGAATCGAATCAACGGCGGTGTCGAGCAGATCGCGGTCGTGACTGATGATGATAACGGTGCGCGGATAGTGTGCGATGTGGTCCTCAAGCCACAAGGTGCCTTCGAGGTCGAGATAGTTGGTAGGTTCATCAAGCAGCAACAAATCCGGTTCGGCAAACAGCACCGCCGCGAGCGCCACCCGCATACGCCAGCCGCCGGAGAATTCCGCGCATGGCCGTTGCTGATCCGCATGCGAGAAGCCGAGCCCTGCGAGTATGCTGGCGGCGCGCGCAGGGGCCGCGTGCGCGCCGATGTCGGCGAGGCGCGACTGGATTTCGGCGATGCGGTTCGGTTCGGTTGCGGTCTCGGCCTCCCGCAGCAGGGCCGTGCGCTCGGGATGGCCCTCAAGCACAATGTCGATCAGGCGCTCCGGCCCGCCGGGGGCTTCCTGCGGCAGCCGGCCGATGGTCGCGCGCGCCGGGCGAACGAAGCTGCCGTGCTCGACGGCAATGTCGCCCGCAATGGCGCGAAACAGCGTGGATTTTCCAGTGCCGTTGCGCCCGACAAGCCCAACGCGGGCGCCGTCGGGGATTTGCACCGTCGCGCGCTCGATCAGGAGCCGTCCAGCCAGACGCAGCGAAACATCGTCGATCACCAGCATGGGCCTTAATGACCCCATTGCGGGCGTTCGCGCAACCCGTCAGCTCCAACGCCAGCCCACACCGTGGCCCGCATCGAGCCGCCGCGTCCGGCCCGTGGCCGAAATGCGGGGCCGCCCCATCCGCTCAATCCGCGCTGTGCGACTTGCCTGCGTCAGCGCGCCTGTTGCCAAGGGCGCACTGGGCAACGAGAATTGCAAAGCGCAGATCGACGAATCGGGAGAGCATATGTGCGTCGCCGGATGTGAAGAGAGGGTCTGGGCAGCCTTGAGCAGGCGAAGCTTCTTCACCGGCGCAGCTGCGAGCGGATTTGCGGCAGCGGCGGTGCCTGCACGTGCCGCGGAAACGCGCAGCTTCACCAAAGTGGTGGACCTCACCCACACCATGTCGCCTGAATTTCCGACCTTCATGGGCAAACCCGGTATCGAAATGGAACGCGAATTCGACTTCAAGAAGGACCGTTTCAATTTGTTCTGGTGGCACATCGTCGAGCATGCCGGCACCCATCTCGACGCTCCTTTTCACTTCTCCGAGACCGGGCTTTCAGCCGAGAAGCTGTCAGTCGAGCATCTTGTCATTCCCCTTGCAGTGGTCAATGTCGTTTATCAGGCCGAGCAGGACGCCGACTATCAATTGTCCGGCGAAGATCTGGCCAAATGGGAATCCAAGCATGGCCGTCTGCCGGCCGGCTGCTGCGTCGCACTGCATTCGGGCTGGGGTGAGCTCGCAACCACCGATCCCGCCACCTTCATCGGGCGCGATGTCGACGGCACTTTGCATTTTCCCGGTTTTGCGCCCGAGGCCGCTGCATGGCTGCTGAAAGAGCGCGAGGTCGCCGGCATCGCGGTCGACACCATGTCGCTCGACCACGGGCCGTCGCGGGAGTTCAAAACCCATCAACTATGGTTGCCCTCGGGCCGCTGGGGGCTCGAAAACGTCGCCAATCTCGACAAGGTGCCAGAGGCAGGCGCGACGCTTGTCGTCGGCGCCTCCAAAGTGAAGGATTCGACCGGCGGCTTGGCCAGGGTCATTGCGCTGGTGTGACGCTGGTTGTTGCGTCCGCGCGAACAGCGTCAGCGACAGCCGGTGTCGTACCTCATCGTCCGCCGCCACCCGCACCGACCGTTGAGGGTTGCCCCGCAAGTTCCGCGAGCTTGGTCTTCACGGGATCGAGGACCGGCCTCAACACCTCGCCCACGCCTGGCATATCAAGAACCTTATTGGAGAGCTGGTCGATCGCCGGCATGGCAGGACCAACCACACTGGCTATGGTCTTGCGTTGATCCGGGGACAGCTGTCCAGCCAAGCCGCTGACTTTATCAATCTGATCTTTGGCTGCGGCGAGCTTGGGAACCGCCGCCTTGGCCGAGTCGACGTCGGTAACGCCCTGAAGCGACGTGCGCACATCACTGATGCTGTCGCCGAGCGTGTTCTTGACATCAACGCCGTCGACGACGACGTTCTTGTTTGCGGTGCTCATCTCCGGCGTGGGCGCCTGTTGCATCGCCTGTTGCTGCCGGTGCGGGCCAGGCCCGAACAGATACTGAAGGAGACCGCCAAGCAGGAGCAGGGGAATCGCCCAATATGCCCAATTTGAAGAGCCGGAGGTTGCGGCGCGAGAGTTACGCGGGTCGGCCGCTCCGACTGGGCGGGGGGTGGTTGTCGCCGACGGCCGGGTCGCCTGAGCGGCCGGGGTGGCCGTGGCCGACTCGAGCCCGGTGCTGACCCCGGCCCTGTCAAGTGCCTCACCCATCCCGGCGGGCAGCGCCTGAGCGATCTGCTCCCTTTGCGACGCCAGCAGACTGGTGAGGCTGCCGCTATCGACGCCCCGCGCTCCTATCTGCCGGCCGATGAGCCCCATGACCAGCGGTGTCAGCATGCCAAGCAGTGAATTAGCTCTGTTCTGTCCGAGACCGGAAAACCTGGCGACGGCCCCGGTCAGGGCAGCTTGGTCGTGGGTGCCGAGCAATGAGGTGAGCAGGCTTGATCCTCTTTCAATGAAGGAGGATTGATTGTTGCCGCCAATCATGCTGGCAAAGTTGTCCAGCACCCCGGATTGCTGTTTGATCGTGTTGACGAGACTTTGGGCTCCGCCCGGTTTGTCGGCAAGCCCGCCGAATGCGGCAAGCAGCGCCGGCACGCCCGCACTCACACCAGATTGCGCATCGCCGCGATTGAGCCCGAGCGCGGCGGCGATTCGCCCGACCATGTCAGGCGTCAGGAACTGCATCATGTACGATACGAGATTGGTAGCCATGCGAGCTTCCTCGACCTCTTCAAGTCCGCTTGACTCAAACGCGCGTTGCGGGTTCGAGTTCCAGGGTGTGGTGGCCCGGCTGCGCACGGACAAGTTCCCGCGTTGTTGGAATTAACGCTGGGCGGCCTCCCTTCGCTCTGCGACCAAATCCTCGACAGAGCCCATATCCTCGATGATTTGGTCGATGGCGGCGCGGTGCTCAGTCCAGGGGCAGTTAAAGAAGCTGTAGAGGTCCATGATATGCGGCGGACCGCCGTAGAATTTCTCGTATTGGGTATGGCGGCCAGCGAATTCCGATCCTAGCAAATCCCACGCCATCTTGACGAACTTGTAGCGTTCATCCGCCGAAGCAGTCGGTACACGCCAGTATTTCTCGAAAGTTTGCCGCGTTTGCGGATTGTCGAACACGGAGATGTCGGCCGGCAGCAGAAACGGCCCGGCTCCCATCAGCGAACGCACTTCTTCCGCAACCTGCGCGTAATTGCTCGCGCACCACTGCAGCGCCGCATAGAGAAATCTGCGGTTGACGTGAACATACCCGTTTGCGAGGGCGTGATGTTGATCAATCTGCGCCGCCATCAGGCCGAGCAACGATGCCTCCGCGGCCGCAAGTCGTCCGAGCGTCTGCTGGATGGCCGGGATACTGATGACCCCCGCCATGTCGCAGGCCCTGTGGGCGATCCCGACCATCAGCTTGAGCTTTTCGGCGAATCGCCAGTTGGATTGATGATTGCCCATGACGTGGGCGGGCGTCTTGAAATACATGTCGCGCATCAGCGCGATGTCGCGATGGCAGAACACCCGGCTCCACGGCACGCGCACGTTGTCGAACACCATAACGCCGTCGCTCTCATCGAATTGCGACGAGAAGAAATGATCGATCTTGTTGGGCGCACGCAGCTCGAAGGACTCCCGCACCCAGATCTCAACGCCCGCCTGATTGATAGGGACGGCGAAGGTGACCGCTTCGTGGATCTGGTCCGGCCCGAGCGGGATCAGGCTGCCGATCCACGCCTCATCGGAAAACACCGCCGATGTCCCCAACAGCTTCAAACCGCTGACCACAATGCCTTCGCTGTCCTCGCTTACCACGGTCAGAGCGGGATTCGTGGTACCGGTCTCCCTGTAGATCTTGGGATCGCGGGATCCTTGAGGCGTCAGCACGAGATAGCAGGCGAACAAGTCACCCGACTTCAAGTGGCTAAAGTAGTCGATGAGGTTGCGGCCAAACCCCTTTCGGTTGGCCTCAAATAGCTCCGGCGCCATCGTCATGCCGCCGATGAAGGCCGGCACGTGATCGGGAGAGCGGCCCAGCAGGCCGTATGACCACTCGGCGACACGCCGGTGGCACTCCGCACGTTGCTCGAGCTGTTTGCGGGATGTGGGCAACAGGAACCACGACGTGAACCGTTCGCCATCCTCGACGAACGACATCGCTCCGAGGTTTTCCGCTTCCCGCTTGCGATCATAAATACGGGCGAACGAGCGGGCGGTGTTGCGAAAGGCCGGATGGGCGGTGACGTCGGCAACCCGTTCGCCGCCATAGTAGACGCGACGGCCGTCGCTAAGGGAAGCGAGATACTCGTCACCGGTGCGTAGCATTGGGCGGGCTCTTCGATGCGGGCGATAGAATTACATAACTTTCCTATCAATTGCAATGCGATCGTGCGCGGGCGTTGCCTGTCAGCAGGCCTGATGCTAAAGCGCTTGCTACTGCTCAATCCTGTAGTGCAGAAACCATGACCAGCTCGCTTCGGCCGCCTCGTCCGCCTGACAGAAAAGCCGCAGCGAAGAGAAACATCGCGGGATCGACGCAACTCAGCGATGCCGAGTTTCGCGAATTCATCGCGGAACTCTTTGCGGCAGCCGCCGGTATGCAGGCGCTGCGGCGCGCCATCGCGCGCTCAATCGGTTTGGGTGGTGCGGAATTCGCCGTGCTGCTCGCGATCTGGCATCTGGAGCGGCTGGGGCCGATCGGCATCAAAGGCCTTGCCGAACATCTGCATGTTTCCGGACCTCACATAACCGACGAGGTCACAAGGCTGGCGGGGCTGGGATACCTGCAGAAATCGCCCGATCCGGCCGATATGCGCGCATTGAGCCTCAAGCTCACCAGGCACGGCGCGATGCTGCTGGCGTCGCTTGCCCCCACCTTGGACGACATTAACCGCCTGCTTTTTGAAGGTATGACGGCTGGGCGTATGCGCGCGCAGAGAGCCTTTTTCCGCCGTTTGATCGAGCGCAGCGCCATCTGCATCAACCAGCTGTGAGCCGGCCGATCAGGATCGCAGCGTTTGGGGGACGTGGCGCGCAGCGGGTCAACGCGGTGGCACGAATTGGCCTGAAACCGATAATGTAGGTTTAATCGAACGCAGCAATTGTGGGTAGAAGCGAAGACGGCGGCATGATCGTCAAATGGCACGGTTGAGCGCCCCCCGCACGGCGGCCTCGACATGTTCCATCGGGATATCGTGCATGCAACGATGATGCCGGAGGTGGCAGGTGGGCTTGTGGCACGGCCGGCATGGGACGTCGCGCTTTGTCTCGATCACGGCGGCCAGCGGATTGAGCGGGGCCCAATGCCAGGGGCTGGTTGGCCCGAATATGCCGACCGCCGGCGTGCCGATGGCGGCGGCGACGTGTAAGAGGCCGGAATCGTTCGATACGGCCACGGTCGCCGCCGCGAGAGCCAGGATGGCGTTGCGCAAATCGGCGCCCGTGAGGTCGCGGGTCTGCGGCGCGGCGCTTATGATTTCGGCGGCAACGGCCTTCTCGTCGGGGCCGCCCACGACCCAGATCGCAAAGCCCAATTCGGCAAGACGCGCGGCCAGCGGCGCGTAGGACGGCCATCGCTTCGACGGTCCAAC
>JASHYD010000835.1 GCA_030043175.1 Xanthobacteraceae bacterium
CACCCGCCGTGGAAGGAACGTTCATGTGACCACGCGACGAATCAGTTGCCGCATCTGAACGTGGTCACCGCACCAAGAAGCCCCGGCGCCCGCACCAAGCAGAATGAAAAGACGGACTTGCAGGTACGACCGCTGCAATCGATCAAAGGCCGGATATGTAATGCGCCATCGCGTCCCGCTCGTCGGGCGAAAGCGCCTTCATAATGTTCATCATTTCGGCATTGTTGGTGCGCTCACCATCAGCATAGCGGCGCATCGCCTCGACCAAATATTCATACCTCTGCCCGGCCAACCGCGGCGCCGGCAGCCCGCCGGCCAAGTTCTGCTGATGGCAAGCCTGGCACACGGCCACTATGGCGGGCGGCGACGCAGCGGCGGCGCCCGGCCGCGCCGGCCAGTTCTTTTTCGCGAAATAAGTCGCCGCAGAGCCCACCTCTGACTGCGAGAGGGCTGTTGCCATCCACACCATGACCTCGTTGTCGCGATCGCCGCTCTGGAAGTCATGCATCTGCTTTAAGAGATAATTTTCCTGCTGACCCCAGATGATCGGAGCAGCTCCACTTCTCGGGACGCCGTTGTCACCGTGACAGGTGTTGCAAACCAGCAACTTAGCGCCAAGGATGGCCTGGGCCTCAGCGGCGTTGCCCGGCGTGGCTAGCGCGGGCCTCTCAGCGGCATGTGCCGCCGCGGCCGTCTCGGCGGCATTTGCCGGCGCGGCCAGTGCGGCCAGCGCGGCGAGAACGACCAGACCATCGAAAACAGTCGGAAGGCGATTGTTGATCATGTTTGCGCTGCCCTTGTTTGAGTGCCCGCGATCCCGTGAGGAGACCAATGCCGCTAAAGCCAGCTAAACATGCCGCAGTCAGACCCGCGGCGCAAGAAGCTGCAAGGCCGGGCGCGGTCGGCGCCCCGGCGTCTCTGCGCTGCGCTTCCCCAAGGCGTGGACCCGCCCGGCGACGCGCCGTTGAGGCAGATGACGCGAGTCGGGCCTCGACGCCGCGGCATAGCCGGAGCAAGATGCGCTCGCTGCCTCAAACGGAGTTTGCGTCATGGCTGTCAGCCTCAACGTCAACGGCGCGGTGCACAGCGTGGCGGCTGAGCCGGATACGCCGCTGCTCTACGTCCTGCGCAACGATCTCGGCCTCAACGCCGCCAAGTTCGGCTGCGGGCTTGGCCAATGCGGCGCCTGCACGGTGCTCGTCGACGGCGCCCCGGTGCGTTCCTGTATCATGCCGATCGGCGCGCTCGGACAATTGGAGATCACCACGCTCGAGGGCCTCGGCACCATCGAGCAGCCGCACCCGCTACAGATCGCTTTCATGGCGGAGCAGGCAGCGCAGTGCGGCTACTGCATCCCCGGCATGATCATGTTGGCCAAAGCGCTGCTCGACCGCACGCAGCAACTTGACGAGGCCGAGGTCCGGCTGGGCCTTGCCGGCAATTTGTGCCGCTGCGGGACGCATAACCGGATTGTCCGCGCGGTTCTCAAGGCGGCAGAAGCGACGAGGAGGATCTGATCACACACACCAGGGCTTCGAGCGGCGCGCAATCGCAGCGGCGGGGGTGTACTGTGCTGCGTGCTGCTCGGCCATTCCGCACGACCGTCAAAACGACTACGCGGGAAAAAGGGCCTGCCTGTCTGGTCCCGGCACGACACCCGCTGCAGTTATTCCGATTTCACGGGCGCGGCGTTTACGCCGACTTAACGATACCAGCAATAGCCATGCCGGCAAACGCGACGGTGCGGGTAGAGCCATGTAGGACCGAGGCAAAATTGGTACCAGTGGTAGCCGGTCTCACCTAACCGATAGCAGCCGGCCGCCTGCGACGTTGTTGGCAAAACTGCGCACAACACCGCACTGGCAATTGCAAGCGCAACGAGTTTGCCCATGATTGTTCTCCTCCGCTGAAAGCATTCAGCCACGACATCGCCCCTTCGAGCGCGAGCGAGGAAGAAAAAACGCGAGCGCGAGCGAGGAAGAAAAAACGCCGGAACCATATGTTGGGTTCCGAACGTTGACAGCAAAATAATAGCTAGCGGTCGGGGGCGCCGCGGTTCGGCCGGGCGGGCCGCTACCCGAGTGCGCCCGCGCAGCGCGCCCGCTCCCGACACCAGAGCTGTATCGCATCGGCTACCGGCGAGAACGCGTCAGCCCGTGCTTGCTTGCGTTCGCCGCGTAATGCTGCCTTGGCGCATCTCGCACTCTCTTGGCACCGCAGGCGGCATGCATCGCTTGTTACTTGCCGCCTGTATCAGATGCGTCTTAGCTGGTGCGGAGCGAATTCATCCGGCTCCAGCAGAGGGCTGCGCGCCGGTCGCGCGGGGTGCGGTTATCGAAGCGGTGCCCTGCGACGAAGACTCGCACCGCGGGCGACGCTGCTGAAACGCCCGCCGTAGGAGCTTCGCTGATGTGCGATCCCCGGCGCAAAAGTTCAAACAGGCAGAGATAGCCGGCTTGTTGGCGCCCTTGTCTGTGACAACGGCAATGCCGCTGGCCTTGCTGCCGGGATCAATCTCGACCAGGACAGGCCCGACTCGCCCCCGACCCGGTCCTTCAGGGCGAACTAACCCTGGTCAAGCTTGCGGCTTGCGGAACAAACCGCCGGCGGGAGCCGGCGGGTGGTTGACCTATCGCGAGCCTTGATCTGTGACGCAAGGGATTATCCGTCAGCCTTGCATGGAACGAGCATCAACCCGCGTTGCCCTCTCCGGTTCCCACGGCGGTCACGGCCATGATTCAGGGGTACGCACAATCGACGCCATCAACGCAAACAGCAATCAATCGGCGGGCCGCAGCGATAACCAGAAAAAATGCAGCCCCTGCATTAGCAAGCGAAAAAGGTGTACTTTCAAGTGGAGTGACCAGACAGGGCGTGCCGAACTTCTACCACTTAGGGCAGCGGGCCCTGCAGGCGAGCACCTTTCTGCCGAAATCGACGCGAGCGCCGCGTGATCTCTCGCGAAGACCAAGGGAGGTTGGCATGAAGAGGCATCGGAATTTCCTTCTATTCATCGCATTGGTACCGGCGGTTGCGACGCCGGCCTTGGGGCAGGTGACGTCAGGGGTCGGACTGGCCGGCGGCGTCACGAAGGACGCCACATCGATCCCGGACTTATCCCGCGTCTGGATGCACCCGGCCTTTCCCTGGTTCGAGCCGCCTGCATCTGGTCCCGGCCCGGTGACCAATCGGTCGCGCTGGCCGCAGCGGCCAGGCGACGATTCGGGCTCGGTGGCCGTTCCTCCGCTTCCTGCGGGCGTGCAAGGCGTGAGCGACTACGATCAGTTGGTCGGCGACTATACTAATCCGATCCTGCAGCCGTGGGCGGCGCAGGTGGTGAAAAAATTCGGCGAAATGTCAATTGCGGGGATCGTCTACGGGAACCCTTCCAACCAATGTTGGCCCATGCCAATGCCGTTTATCTACAAGCAATTCATGGTGCAGATCATTCAGCAACCGGAAACCGTCGTCATCATCTACACTGCCCCGAGCACGGACGTGCGTCGCGTGCGCCTCAACGGGCGTCACCCCGAGCCGCTCACTGCGTCCTGGTACGGCGATTCGGTCGGCCATTATGAGGGTGACACGCTGGTGATCGACACAGTCGGTGTTAAGACCGATCGGCCCTATGCGATGATCGACCTGTTCGGCACGCCCTATACAAAATCATTGCATATCGTCGAACGCTATCGGCTGCGTGACTACGACGACGTCAAAGATGCCATCGAGAGAAACAAAAAAGAGAATTGGCTTTTCAACGGCGACGTGTTCAGCAAACACCGAGGCAAGTTCCTGCAGCTGCACTTGACGGTGGATGACGAGGGCGTCTTCACGACGCCGTGGACCGCCACCCTGACCTATGTGCCGGGACCTGATGTCTTATCGGAGTCCGTCTGTGCTGAAAACCTCCATCAATATTATTATGACCAGAGCGATACTAAGGCTCCGCGCGCTGAGAAGCCAGATTTCTGAGGGGGCGGGATGGGGTGAAGGCGACAAGCGGGCGCCGCGTGGGCGCGCCCACATGGGCGCCGGCGGCGCTCCTGCGCCTCCGGCGAGTGATGCCGCGATGGGGCGAGTGTCGAACGGCACCGCCATGTCCAACTCGCCGCTTCTTCGCGTCCGCGCTGACATCGCAATCGCGCCGAGCCACGACACCGCGGGCGGTCTGCACACACTCCAGCAGCTGCAGTGAAATTCGACGTGATCATGTCTTGACAAAGCTCGAGGCCGTCATGGCGCAAGAGTCGATTTCTCGCATGCGATATCCCAACCAGACTTCGTCGCCGGAGCAGTTATGACGCTCATCATCACCGATGAGGATGTCAAACGGCTAATGCCGATGCGGGACTGCATTGAGGCGATGCGCGTTGCCTTCAGTGATCTCGCCGCTGGGGCTGCCGTTAACCGCCCGCGCATGCGCTACCTCGCCAGGCACCCCGATCCCGAACGCAAATATCTCGCCAATGTCCATGTCGGCGCCGTGCCGTCGTGTGGCATAGCCTGCGTACGGGCGGGCTCCCAAGTCATCAGACCGCCGAGTGCCCTCAATGATCGGCGGCTCTACGAGAATCCGCGGGCATTCAATTGGGGCATCGTCATTCTCTATTGCATCGAGACGGCCGAGCCGCTCGCGCTGATGCACGAATTCCGACTTTCCGGCATGCGGGTCGGCGCCACCACGGCGCTCGCAATCGATCAGATCTCGCCGGCGCAGGTCGCGACGCTCGGTTTGTTCGGAACCGGCAAGCAGGCGCGTTACGCGCTCGAAGCCATCCGACTCGTCCGCCCGATCAGGCGAGTCAACGTCTACAGTCCGAGCGCCGCGCATCGCGCTGCCTTTGCGCGTGACATGGGCGGCGATGGCATCGACGTGGTCGCCGCAGACGACCCGCGCAACGTCGTTGCCGGCGCCGACATTGTGTGCTGCGCGACGACCGCAATGAGACCGGTGTTCGACGGTAACTCTCTGGAGGAGGGGCAGGTCGTGGTGTCGATTGCCAATTCGGACGTCACCAACAAGCGCTCAGAAGTCGACCGACGGACCTACGAGCGCGCAACCACGATCATCGTCAACGACTGGGAAAGCGTGATCGACAGCGCGCAGACCGAGTTGCTCGATCCAATCAAGGACGGCATCATCAGGCGGGAGCAGGTCTACGAACTCGGCGACCTCATCCTCGGCAAGGTGGAGGTCAGCGCGCCGCGTCATGGAGGACACGGTCAGGGGATCATTTATTACAAGAACAACTCCGGCCTCGCGATCCAGTTTGCCGCCGCAGGCGGCATGATCTATCGCAAAGCGCTGGCCGAAGGCTCAAATAGGTCCATTCCGACTGACTGGCTGGGAAGCGACTTGTCAGTCTATTATCAGGCCGGATTCAGGCCGTCGCCGTAACCGGATCGGTTGGTGAAACGCCACCGGCTTGTGACGACGCTTGTTGTGGCGCCCGTGCTTGGCGCTGCCGGCCGCCGCCGATGTCGCGGATCTTTACCGCGGCAGGCGAATCAACCCCTATCATATCGATGCTCACTGTTCGCACGGTTCATCGGCGCGCCATCCCGGGTCCCACGGTCGTGCCGCAGAACCGCGCCCGTCGTCGATTCGCGGCGAACTGGCTCTACCCGCTCGTCCCCACAGGACGGGTACCGTACTGGCAATTGTGTCTGGCCCGGCAAGGCCGACCGACCTTAGCCACCAGCCCATAGCACAACACCGCACGCAGCCCTTCCACCATACCTCTGCAGCCCTTCCACCATACCTCTGGGGTCGCTCGGCCGATCGCCGATCAATCGCTTCGCCGTCGCTTGATCAGGCGGGTCGAAAGCCGCCCAATATGCTGATAATGCCGCGCCGGATACTGCCTGTGGTTGACAGGCCGATAATTTCACTGAACACTGTACAGCTGCTTGCCGAACTTTTCGGGCCAAGGCAAAAGCTCAAATCGAAATTCAGGATCACGGGAGGCAATCATGGATTCCAACGGATCTGGCCGTAGGCGGTTCCTGAAACAGGCTGCGGCAATGGCTGGGGTAGCAGCAGGCACAGGTGCAGGCGCAGATTGGGCCGCGAGAGGCCAATCAGCCAAGGCTGAAGTGCAAGCCGAGGATGCCCGCGACCACCGCCAGCTCTTGCGCCGAGGAGCGCGATTCAGCGTCGATCACATCACCTACTACACGCCGCTGCAGGATTA
>JASHYD010000836.1 GCA_030043175.1 Xanthobacteraceae bacterium
CATCCGATTTAGTCTCGAAGTGACCATATCCGACATCACGCGGCATTGAAGCTCGACGGATATGGTCACATCCGATTTAGTCTCGAAGTGACCATATCCGACATCACGCGGCATTGAAGCTCGACGGCCGACAATCCCGCCTTGCGAATATGATCCAGCTCACGGCACGGATTCCGGGTTAACGCAGGCAAAGGCTATGAAAAGGCTGCGATACGTTCACCGGACCCTTAAGGGGCGCAAGCACAGGTCGTATCTACCGCGAGAAAAGGTGGCTAACTTCTCTGTTTGCTACTCCTGACGGTGGCGCCTCGTCATGCGTTGAATCTCATATGGGCGCCGATGCGCGGGACCGAAGGGCGCCTGTTCGTTCCTTACAGGTTGTAACAGTAACATAGGCCGAACCCGGAAGGTTTGCGAGCGGCTTTTTGCCCGGCTGCGGCGAAAGTTCAGCGGTCGAAGACTATGTAGAGTGTCCCGACGGCAGCTGATGGGCTCCTCCGATGTCTCATCGTTAGGTCGATCGCGTAGGTTACTCGCAATGAGCAGATCGGCTGGAAGAACAGCCCGCAAGCGATGCTGCTTTCTACCACCGCGAGAAAGCCCGGCGTGCGGCCCAACAGAGCCGACGCCACAACCGCGACAAGGTAAAGCACGAACGGTTTGCCCGGGAAACCAACCTCAAAAGGCAGCCGCAAAGCGGTTGCCGCCGACACAGCGATCGTTGCGATTCCACAGCGGACAAGTACATGCCAGGATCGCGCGAGTATGATCCACCAAAGCATGAGGGCCCTATCTTCGGCTGATGCCGCTACCCAAACCTAGTCTTAATATCGCCCAGATCAATCGGCGTAAGCCGCGTCTCGGTGATGGGATTGTGGTGGGTCGATCACTGATGCCTTGGGGTCCAGTGGCCCTTGCCCGACAAGGCAACGGCGCCTTTACGCCCACTTCTTCAAATCGCTTTTTCGGGTTTTTCAGATATAGGATTCGCTCCCAGAGGCTCATTTGACGATCGCAAAGGCATGTTGCAGGACATCGACACTGCGAGAGGTTTCGAGGCGCTAAGGAGAAGGACAGAAGACGCATCAGACGACGCTCGGATGATCGCCATCTGTCACCTCGTGTTCAGAGATGGGAAGCGAAATGGTGCAACGGACGCCATCCGCTCCCATGACAAAAGTCGTTTGCGCGTCAAATTGATACGGCAGCGCTTGCTCAATCAGTTCTCTTCCTTGCCCGACACCGTGGGGGAACGGCGGCATCTCTACGCCGCTTTCCTTCCAATCGAGATGAAGCCAGGGCTTGCTCCCTTGTCTCATCGTGTCGACCCGCCATCGGACGGCGAGAAGCCCGTTCGGCTGCTTAAGTGCGCCGTGCTTGACCGCGTTGGTCATAAGCTCGTGCAAGACCATTGCGAGCGTCTGGACTGTGCTGGAGCGTAGCCGAACGCCTTTCGGTCCGTCGAGCGTAACCTGTCCATCCTCTCCGACCCGAATGGACTGCGCGGATAGTTCGGTCTCGATCAGTTCATCGAAGGTAACGCGGTCGTTCTCCTTCATACGGAAGAGGAGCCCCTGCACGCGACCCAAAGCTCCGATGCGATCCCGAAAGCTGGCTTTGAAGTCGTCGAATGTCTTGCTGGTTTTCAGTATCTTCTCGGCTGTCGCGCCCACGACACTGATGAGATTGCGCGTGCGATGCTGGAGTTCTGCAACGAGCACCCGGAGGCGTTTCTCGCTTTCCTGCAGCGCCAGCTCAGTATTTTTCCCGGCGGTGATGTTGCGCGTGATGCCAACGAGTTTGTTTCGGCCCCTGTCCGTGACGAGGCGTCCCGCCCAATTGACCCAGACCGTTTCGCCTGTGGTTGGATTGATCAAACGGTTTTCGACATCGTGGGTCGCCTCGCCAGCTCGCATCGCCTCAAACGCGGCTGTTACACGGGGTCGGTCTTCGGGATGTATGTGACCGATGAGCTCTTCTTCGGTTGCCGCCAGGTCGAAGCCGAGAGCAGAACATGGATCGCCAGTGATTTTGATACCTCGCGTGTCGCAGTCAACTTCCCAGGCAAACTCGCCGGCCGACTGCATGGCGAGCTCCAGTGTCTCGCTGCTCACGCGTAAGGAAGCTTTGACATCCTCCAGTTCGGCGAGTGTCTGACGGAGCGCTTCACTGGCCTTCGCGCGCTTGGCTTCGGAAGCATCAAGAAGCAGCCGAGCCAGCCCGCCATGCTTCTCCAGCACCGAGAGCATGTCCGGTTCAATCGTCACCTCAGGATGAGTTTCGGCCCAGAATTGCGCGGTGCGGGCGAAGGCGAGAAACGCTGTAAGGACCTCGAACATGCTCGCCGACAGTGCGTTGGACGGCTTGACGGGCGCGTCCCCACCTATATGGCTCGAGAAACATGACCGTTAGCGCATCGAACAGGTCATATTCCGCTTGCGTCTCAGGCGCTGGAATGTCACTCGGCTCTTCGTGGCTTTCGAGACGATCGAACACCCCCGCCAGTGCGTGCGCGTCCGGCAAAGAGCGCTGCAACAGTGCAATGACTTGGTCGATGGTCTGGGGCCTGACCTTCGGATCGCCAGCCGGCCAGCCTTCGCCGATTAAAAACCCAACATGACGGACAATGCAGTAACGAACCTCACAGAACCGTGACAGGTGGACGAACAGCCGTTCCTTGAAGAGAGACGGCAATGGGCTGTCGAGATAGGCGGATTTGGTGAATGCCCACAGTTGCTCAATCAGCCCGGGGGCCGCGGACGCTGAATAGAAGAAGCTTGGCATGAGGCCGAAACGGCCAGAGACTTCGCGTTCAAAAGAAGTTTTGGCGCGCATCCGATCATCGCGTGTCAGATCATCAAGGGTCATGGCTGCTCCGAATAGAGGTCGTGCCAAGGCAGCAGTGCTGCCATGACTCATGCCGCGCAATTAGCGATGCCCCAACTCGATCTCTGGGGACGCCCAGGTCCGCTGTTGGGCCCCGGCTAGGGTCGGGTCAACCAACGTAACGTATAGGCAGACCTGCTGTGATTTCCAGTGGTGCAGCCAGGCGGTTTACAGGCACTTGTGAAATCGTTGCAGCGAGCAAGGCAGGGGGTGGTCGGCTAAAGAAGGAGACCCGTTTTGGTGCCGCTGAGGTTCGCGACTGCGGGTGAATGCGAAGTCACAGCCCCACGCTACCAGTGCAGCCTCAGCACCCGCAGGGTCATCCTTGATCCGATAGACGGTCTGTCGGGTCAATCCGGTCTCCTCCGCAATGTGAGCGATGCCCAGCGTCTGTTGTCCCAGCATGGTGCACACCTTCACGAATTGCTCGCGAGAGAAGCTCGGCTTCCGGTTAAGGTAGGCGCGTTCTCCACTCTGCTTGGCGTACTCGATACCGGCACGTTGCGCGGCCCTCGTAGCCTCAGCCGGTGCCTGAGAGGTCGCGGCTATGAAGGCGATCAGCGCGTCGCGAACTGCTTGTTGTATCGGGTCTCTGGTCGCGCCATCGAAGGCGAGGTTGTTGATCACCGTGCGGATCGCGACGCCACGACGCATGAACTCCCGAATGGTGTCGCACACATCCTCGTAATTCCGGCCGAGCCGATCGACCCAACGTCGCCAGCCCTCAGCTTGTCGAACAAGCAGCGACCCTCGGGGCGCTCGACAAGGCGACTGTGGCGACCTGACCACTTCGTCGATGGTGAAGCCCACGGCCCTCGCGTGAGCAAGGCTGATGCTCGATGGTCTGCTCTGCCGCTCGTCAAAGAGGACCGCCCGGTATGTCGCCGGCAGGCCCCCTTGGTGCTGCGCTCGCAGGAATTAATCAAAGTGCAACCTTGGTCCCACTCGCAAATTGAGCAGGGCGAATATCCAATGAAATCAAGGGGCTCCAAGGGGCAAAAACAGGGGCAGGACACTAAGGTCAGATTCTTCGCTGACATAGTTAATTCACAATATAGTGTTTACAATAAATTTATGTAATCTGAGGACGCAAAATATAATTATTTCAATCGAAGCGGGATTAAGACCATGCCCCTCATCGCAAAGACTCAGCAACTGGGTTCCCTCGGAACCCAGGTGGTTGCTGACCGATTAGGATCGGAGTCTGCTTATTCAGAGACCGTTACCACCAATGTTGCTGGGCGTCTCGGGGTGGAGGAGGGGGAGGAGGAGGACGCCGTGCTCCACTATGTGGAGGGCCCACCGTCCTTATTCGAGCGGTATCAAATTAACGAGATCGCAGAACTCATCCGCTCTCTAACCTACGGCGAAACGGTCGAACTTGCCGCCGAATTGCGGAAAGCGCCGGTTGAGACGAAACAGCTCGACAAGATGGCAGAACTCATCCGCTCTCTGACCTACGGCGAAATGATCGGCCTTGCTGCCGGGTTATTGAAAGCCGCAGCAGATGCGGAAATCACTGGAGAAACTCTTCCAGCGATCCTTCACCGATGGGCAAGCGAAGACAGAAATAGACCCGAGACACCCGGCACCGCGCTGCTAACCCCGGATTGGCAAGAGTCTAGCTGAGCCATCGCGGCTCGAATACTACCGATCATCAATCGACCCGTTCCGCAGCGCCACCGCCGTTTTGATGGCGCAGCAGGCCGGAATTTGCCGGTGTCCGATTTTATCCCAACGCCCGTGGCAGGCTAGCCGTCTTTTTGAAAGCGGTCGGCACGGATTGCCGAAATTGGATTGCAGCAGAGGCTCTTTTCAAACGCAATGCGGGGCGCGCGAGATTTACTGGCACTTTCAAAACCGCTCAGCCAAAGTTCTGACAACGCCATGGTCGGCATGAGGCTCGCGGTGGGGCAACCGCACTTATTGATTTTCCGCGGTTTGACGCAGGGAGACTCCGACTGATGTTTCCCGCGCAACCTCCACATCGCTCAACCACGATACGAGTTAATTCAATCTTTCCTCTACCCCAACTTGTGCGACATCGAACATTGCCGCTCGCGACCAACTGGGCTACGGATGGCTGCTAATCTGGGGCCGTGTGCTTGCGGCGATGCATCTCCGAGTCCGACTGCGCATTCGCAGTACGGTAAGAATGCCCGGAAATTGGAGGTAAGTGACGGAGGGGTAGATGTCGAGATTTGAGCTGCCCAGAGGGGTACGCGATGTTCGTTCAATTCTAAATGAATATCGGCCAAAGAAATGGCGCGGCAATCATGTTGATTCAGAGCGGTCTTCGCAGACTACTTACGACGACGTCGCGAATCCCATTGATGAAGGGCCCACTGGTTATCCTGGTGAAGGGGACAACATCGATCGTGGATGTAACAACGAACCCTCTCGTCTCGATGAAATTGCCGAAGCATTGCGCACTCTGACTTATGGACAAATGTTAGAGCTCGCGGAATCGCTGTGGAAAGTAAATTCGCAAGGGTCAGGGATCACCGAATCCGATCTGCCAAACGTATTATACCGTTGGTCTAAATCGCGCAGTGTCGAAAACTGACGTTCATATCTGCTATAGTTCAAAAATTGGAGGGCCGATAGGGGACAACCGTTTCTCTGGTTCCCTAAGTGCAGCGCCGGTGTCTTGTCCCGCCAGCAGGCCGGCTGTGGCCTAACCGGCCTTTACTAGGCCTTTTCAAATCCAGCTCTGGAATGCTTGGGATTTCGGGATGGCTAACATGAGGCTCTTTTCGCTCGACGGCGGGCCCGCTAGGGACAACTGTTTCGCTGCTGCTCTAGTAATAGGGCCAGTGTGTTGTTCCACGATCCGTTGATTGCCTATGGGCCGCCGATGGCTGGCGCCGATCCTTTCGTCCGGGTCGGGTCTAGGGCGGACATCTCGGAAAGTCGATCGACGCAATCAGTTCTAGGCAGGTCATAACCCAAATGGGTCATGACAGTCTCACACTGTCAGGCTCAAATTGATCTAGCCACGCGCGGGACGTGTCAAAGTGGGGAGTGGACAGATTATTGCCATCGGCAGGCCCGCTCGACGCTGGACGTTCGTTTTGTACAAGCGGAAAGGAATAATAGATGAACCGACGTGTTGCATTCGCGCTGATAATGACGAGTTTTGCCGCGGTCGCGTGCCTGACCGCAACGGTCGTATTTGCTCAGACGCCGCCGGGTGTGACCTTTTTGCAGCGAGTTGAACTTCCCGACGGAAAATTGGTAACCGTTATGACTAGGTTGCAGGCCGCCGCAAATGTAGAAGCCCCGCGACATATGCATCCAGGTATCGAGGTCGGATATGTACTCGAAGGCGCCGTCGAATTTAAAATTGGCGATGCGCCATCAAAGACCTTCAATCAAGGCGAAAGCTTTTCAATCCCCGCTAATGCACCGCATACGGTCAAGATAGGTCCTAATGGAGTGACGCTGCTAAACACCTTTGTGGTTGACAAGGACAAACCGCTACTTATTCCTGTGCCTTAATCAGCCAGAATGACTTTTCCAGGGGTCCACGGGTCTGCAAGGAACCACCCTGCGGCTGCTTTCGGTTGCCTGGGGAGCGTAGGCAAGCGCGAAGGCCGGGCCCTTGCCCCGCTGCAACCCTATACAGCCTACGGGACCAGCGCACCCCTTCGGGACCCAAAGGCTCCGGTGCAGCCTCGCCACAGGCTCACCTGCCGGCCAACTCGACCGCCGGTCCCGCTGGCGGCAAGCGCATTGGCATGCAATGCGTTAGAAGGTGCACGTTTGTATGGGACCCAAGCCCTAGCACCCCCCCGAGCTGTCAGAAACATCCGACGCATTTCTTAGCCGCTCCGCAAAGAAGGGCTCGAAACGCCATGCGCCGTGGAGAGTGGATACAACAGCGTTTAGTCCCGTCGCCGCCCTTCCGTCGGCTCGGGCCCTGGGGCCTTCAGTCCCGATTGTTGAAATGCATCCTGAGAATTGTCGAAATCGATCCGGATCTCGCCATGCCAATGACCAACGCCGAAAAACAAGCCCGCTGGCGTGAACGCCACCTCGAAAAAGGCACGAAGGCACGCGGTCATTTCATCCTCGAAGCCACCACCAAGGCGAAACTCCTCCGCCTGGCGCATCACAGGAATTGCAGCG
>JASHYD010000086.1 GCA_030043175.1 Xanthobacteraceae bacterium
CGTGGATCAGGATGGTGCTGAAGATGATTTGGCGCTCAACATAAGCAGCATTTGCCCAACCTGATCTAAAATTGCCGGCGACACCATGAACATCAGCGACGCAATTCCCACTTCGAGCAGGAGAAATGGCTGATCGTCGTCGCTCTGGCCGACGTTTATAGCATCCAGCGGCAGCGGAATGGCTTCGGTCGGCGGCACATCGGGCTGCGGGGACGACTGTCGGCGTTTCGCCTCGCAACCCAGTTTAAGAAGGAGACTAACGAGGTACTTCACGTCTTCAGTGCGAATGTAGAGATCGACTGGACCTCGCTGACTGCGCTCGATCTGCAGCCCGATTGCTTCGCCGTCCGCCGCAATATCGCCTACGACATGAAGCACAAAGGACCGAATCTGGCCGGACGGCTCTTGATTGGTGCTCAATTTGGGCCTCCTTGAAGGGCCGTGCCCACCACTATCGACCCGGCAGATCTAGGCGATGCGGTCTCGAATGGCGCGGTCCCGTTTGTCGTTTCGATCGCGGATGCATGGCCTACTATGCCTCGAAGCTTATGGCTCAAAGCTAGATATCGTTATATAACTCTAAATATAGCGTGTCCATATCGAGCTCGGTGCAACGTGAGGCGGAGGAGCCAAATGACTGGGGAGGGCGGTGTTTGATGCTCCTCCAGATGGCCTTGATCCAAAAAAATCCGTCACCTGCTGTCATCGGCCCTCGCCGGACGGGCTGCGAGTCTGGCGGCATACCTCGCCCGCCAAACGCGCTGACATCATCCTCAGGGCGGCGCGGCTCGCGCGCGAACGCGTGGAGGAAACGGCCATTGCCATGACGCCTGGAGCAAGGCAAGCCAATCGCTCAAATCGCGACTCGAAATTCTGCGCGGCTGCGACATCATCGAGTAGGACACCACTGAGGGTCGCCGCGTCTATGGCCGCGTTATCCCGAGCGCGTCCGGCACGCGGCATACCGTGCTGCGCCAACCCATCGGCGTGGTTGCGGCGTTTTCGCCATCAATTTTCCAATGCGCTCCCCGGCCCGCAAGGTGGCGGGCGCACTATCTGCCAGCTGCGCCATTATTTTAAAAGGCATCCGAGGAGACGCCCGCAGGGGCAGTGCAGCGGGTGCGCGCCTTCCAGAACGCCGGCGTGCCGCCCGGTGTGCTCAATCTGGCATCCGGCAGGATGGTGTTGGTGGACTTGCTGCCAAGCTCCCGTATCACACGTTCGACCGAATTTGCGGCAGCCTTGGCGACCAGGATGCCGCCGCAAGTCAAGCCGATGAGCGAAACCATGTCGATATGGCGATGGCCGGATATCGCGTGGCCGACCGCCGGCCCATCGCCATTCACAAGGTTGAAGACACCTTTGGTGTACGCCGGCCTGTGAAGAATTTAAGTGAAGACGATCCCGCTCAATGGCGCAATCTCGCTCGGCTTCAGGACCACCGTGCAACCGGCGGCGAGCGCTGGCGCAAGCTTCGATGTGATCTGGTTGAGCGGCCAGTTCCACGGCGTGATGAGACGGCACGCACCGATCGGCTCCCGCCGAATGAGGGTGTCGCCCATGAACCGCTCGAACTTGTACGATTTCAAGACCGAAATCATCTCCTTGAAATGAGCCAGCGCGCTGACGGTCTGCATCTTGGTGGAGAATTTGGTGGGCGAGCCAATCTCCGCCGTCATGGCGTGTGCCAGTTCGCTGCTCCTCGCCTCGAAGCCCTTGATGATCCTTCTCAGCACGACGAACCGCCGTCGCCGGGTGGTCGCCGAATAGGCCGGGAAAGCCCGTCGCGCGGCAGCAACCGCGTCGTCCGCGTCAGCGCTCGAACCCAGGCTGATCTGCCCCGCGGCCTCCTCCATGGCTGGATTGATGACATCGTAAGGATTTAAGACAGCTGGCTTGACCCATCGGCCATCGATGTAGAATTTCGTGCGGTTCCCGCTCATGAGGGTCGATCTCACGCCTGTGAAGCGCCTCTCAAGCCGCCACGCTCTGACGATCGCAACGCGCCCAGTGCAGAACCCATGGCGGCCCACGTCGTCCTTCAAACACCGCCCTCACACGCCGCAGTGTTCAATTCATCTCTGGCTTCCCCGTCCCTTCCAGCGAATCGTTGAATTCGGGTGTGTCGTCGTCTGCGTCTCGTAGCGCCCACCCGAGCGCCCGACAGGTCGCGTGTGGAATCCCAAATGACACCTCAAAGCCGTCAACCGTTGTCAACGTCAGGATCAATGACTGATGATCCTCAACTCCGTCCAGGAGCCATTGCCCGAGAGCAAAGATATAACGGGAATTATCCCTCCCGGTCTGTGCCTTAACGGCTCGCGTCAGGAGTCGCGGCAACGTCATCGCGATCGATTCAGCGTCTTCAAAACTTAGCAGCAGCGACATTGGATTGCCGCTTTGGTCGGTAAATTCCAGCTTTATCGTCTCGCCATCGTCAAGGGCCCCGCACGTCGTCAGCTTGCTGCAGCGGATTATCATGGCTTTGGAAGGCGTCCATCAGTCTGTACGGGTGTCGACTTTGCCCCCATATGGAATCCGCGAGCTACCTCGGAGATAAGCAAATAACTCCACCGGCGATGGTGCGGAAGACCCGGCTGGAACCCGATCCCGATCCAGAGCACGAGACGTCTGCTCTGGATATCGCTATATGCGTTTGGATATAACGAATCCATGCGGAACGATGCAATCCCCAATAAACTTCGGTACGGCCATTTCGGGCGATCGCTTGCTCGATCGGCTGATAGACTTCTTCAATCGCCGGCCTCAGGTCGTCCGCGGCGAGGCGTCTCTCGTGATCGCTGCGCTCCGGGCATGAATTCATTGAGCCCACCGAGGATTTCGATTTTGAATACGTCGCGCGCGGCCTGTGCGAAGCACCAACGCGACTGGGGCGCCTCGGCAACCTGATCAATGTCGTTGCCATGTTGGACGTCTATTCGCCGGCGACCCCGAGGCTCCGGCTAGGCCCTCTATTGGCGCGCTATGACCGGCTTTGTTTGTCGCAAGAGAACCTGCAGCTGGAAGCGGCTCGCGATCGCTGCACCGGCCGTCTCGCCGCGATCGAAAGGGCGCGAGCGGATTGGACAGAACTGCGCAGGACCGGGCTGACCACGGCCGCGCTGAGTGCCGCACTGATGCCCGACCGTGATGCGTAAGTCGGTGGTGGTGTCGTAAGGACTTCATGGAAGACGACCTACGAGACGAGAAAAAAGAGCCCCTTTTCAGGATCGCCAATCTGTGCGACAGTCGCGCTATATCTAGGTAGATATAGCGTGAAGCGCATGTCGTACCGTTCCCGGGATTACCTATCGACTTTATTCTCGAACGGCCTGCAGCCTGCAGCGCCGGCCGTTTCGCGCAGCGCAATCCCCATGAAGGTGCGCAGCCCCGACGAGTCCTCCGACGAATTCACCCCGCCTACCTCCAGAAGGCGCACGGCGATCTCGGACATGCATCACAGCATGCATTGCTCGATTATAGGTACCTGCCTTTCCAACGCGGAAATACGCCGCCTCTTGATCAAGCTCGGCGTCCACGGCGCCGAGAGTGCCAGTGACCACGATCTCCACAAGCAGGGGGTGACACTCGCTGGCAGGCAGCAGGGAGGCGGCAAATTTATCCAGAAGGCTCTTGATCATCGCCATGAGCCGGCGATCAAGCAATTCGCCAGGGCTAAGGATGAAAACGCATTGCGCGAGCTTTGGGAGGAGGCACTCAAGCGCGGCGACATACCGGGTGCCTACTGGGCCCTGCTCAGCCATCCCGCCGCAACCGAGGCGATAATGCGCAAGGCCTTTGGCGATGTGCACATGCTTTCCCACATGGTGGGCGCCGCCAACCGTGCGGATATTCGCAGGCTATGCCAGCTGGAGGAACAAAATGCCGCGTTGTCGGCAAAGGTGGAAGCGCAGCAGTTGCAGCTCCGCAATGGCTTTACCGAGCGCGAAAACAAGATCCGGATGCTCAACGAGGCGCTGAGCCGCGCGCTCGCGCAGACGCCAGCTTCTCCCGAAAGTACGAGTGACGATGCCCGCGCCGCCAGGGAGGCGTTGACCGATCTCGATCGCCGCCTGAGCCGGGAGATTACAAGCCGCGAGCGATTGGAAAGACGACTTCAGTCGGCAACGCTCACGGCTGCGCAAACAGAACGTGCTCAGCGCGATTTGCGCGGTGAGTGCGAAGGGCTACGTCGGGAATTGGCGCTGCTCGAAGCCCAACTCAATGACTGGCTGGCGGAAGATAATAATTCCCACACGCCCAAACTCAGCGGCGCCCAGGTGCTTTACGTCGGCGGAAGGGCCCATCAAGTCCCGCAGCTAAGAGCTGTCGTGGAGCGTGCCGGTGGCACGTTACTCTATCATGATGGCGGCATCGAGCACAGCACGACGCTGCTGCCGGGCTTCATTAGCCGAGCTGATTGCGCTGTCTTTCCCATCGACTGCATAAGTCATGACGCGATGGGCATCTTGAAGCGACAATGTCGACAGTCGGCGAAGCCGTTCATTCCTCTGCGGACGTCGAGCCTCGCCAGCCTGCTCTCCGGTCTCGCCAGGTTCGAACAGCCAGAGCTTGCAGCAGCTACCGATTAATCTTTTTAATCCGTTGGCCTGTGGGCTGACTGCAGCCGTGATATTGTCGGCCGCCGCGCCAGCGGTGGAGGGATCAGATCCTGCGATCTGGTAACCTCGCTCGATGTTGCCGGCTCTGCTGGTAGTTCGGCAGATTTTCATATTTGGACATTGGATGTCCCGAATGGCGTCGGCACAGCTCTTGCCGGGGTCGACCGCCTGCTTTAGGGCGGCTCGCAGATCGAGCATTGGTCGATGTCCGTCTTTACCTCGTCCACGCCTTTGTTCACTGAGTTAACCCGAATAGTGGCCAATGCGAACCATGACCCCCTTCGTTTTGGCTGAAGCTACCGACGACGTTGGCCGCAAGTCGTTCGATAAGACCTGCGAACAGGAGTTTGCTGCAGGTCCTCGTACAGGTCCTACGCGCCGTGCCTTCCGAGGCGCTCGTGGCTATTGGGTCCGCGCCGGTACGCCCGGAAGCACCGCAGCCACACCTTCGTGATTAATGTTAAAGGTGACAAATGTCAGCGGCTCGTTGCCAGGATTGCCCCATTGATGCACGAGACCATAAGGTTCATAGACGAGGGAGCCGGGTCCCTTTGCTTCCGTCTTGCCATCGACCGTGTTCGCGCCAGTTCCCGAAACGACGTAGTAAAGAGCGGCTCCCGATCGATGGTGTGGCGCGTTGGAAGGCATCCCAGCCGGGAAGGTGACCTGCGTCAGGTTGAGATCATAAGGGCCTGACTTCAGATCGGGGATCGGCCCGGCGGTTCGGTACAACTCCTTTACCGCTGCCGGACCCGTTGCGGTTGGCCGATCCAGTTCTGAGGCGGTGGAGAGCAAAAACTGAAGCACGATTGATGGCGCTCCGCTGACTACCTTCAGCTCAGCGGTCGTCGCGGCCAAAATCAACAATCCATCTCCGGCATTCAGCCTCTTGGCCTCGCCGACACCCGAGACGTCGATCGATCCAGACAGCTGGTAAAGGACGCTATTAGTTCCCGAAACACTGCTCGTCTCGCCGGGCGCGAGCGCGATGCTCTGGACTTTGAAGTACAACGGTACGTTCGTGACAGTCGGAAGCTTGGTAGCGGCCACCACCTTACGAGCTGTCGCGGTCGGAGACGGGGCAGGCTGTGCCGCAGCCGGAACAGCAATTACCATCGCGGTGAAGAGGTTTCCGATCGTCGTGAACCGCATGATGATCTCCTTGGCGTTTTCACTATATTTCACTATATTTCACTGTATATAGCGAAATTGCAAGGAACCGGTTTTGCTGGCCTCGATAGCAAGCCCGCATCGCGGCAGCGTCAGCCCGGTGCGCGCCAGCTCCATGCGGCAATCGGCACACGACGGCGTTCCGAGCTGATATCCCGCCTGCTCGCAATTGTGGTCCGCCATCATCGCTTCGAGGACGATGCCGCCGCTGCGGGCGCAGCCCGTGAGCATGGCCGCCACAACCAAGACCGGCATTAGCCGTCACAAGGTGCGCCAGACCCCGGCTGCCTGCGGCCCGAGCCGCGCGGGCAGCTTCCCCGCAAGCGCGCAGGAACGCATCACGTCGCTTGCGATACTGCCGGCGATCGGCGGCGTCGAAATATTTCGGCGGCCAGGCCTTTCGGCCGCCGCGAAGTAACCACCGCGTGCACACTCTGCCGCTGCACTGTTGCCTTGATATCACACCGGCCGGAAATAGCGGTCAGTCGGGACTCCGACATTGACAGGCCCGGTTTGGAATGGAATCTCGTAATGTCTTAGTAAATACAGCGTGTAATAAGGGGGGGCTGACAAGTGAGAACCGCAAGGCGTATCCTATTGGCGTGTACGGCGGTGGTCGCCGTTGCGACATCCGCACGGGCCGCCGATGCTCCGCTCCCCGATGCTTCGCTCCCCTATCCGACTAAGGCCGCGCCGCCCACCAGCACAGCCTGCACGAGCTTTGAGGATTTCCGCGACACCGATTGCTCGCTGACCTGGCACGGCATCACCCTGTACGGTGCGTATGACATCGGCGCGGGTTGGGTCAGTCACGGCACACCCCCAAACGGCCTCAATTATGAAGGAGAATCGCTGGTCAACCGGAATGGCAACAGTTCTCGATTCCTGATCGCGCCGAACAACCTGTCGCAGACGGGTCTGGGCATCAAGGGCATAGAAGAGATTGCGTATGGCTGGTCCGCCGTGTTCAACGCTTCGACCGGCATCAATCCGAATTCCGGTCAGCTTGCCAGCGCGCCGGGCAC